>CAYGSI010000024.1:0-18291 GCA_964352655.1 uncultured Rickettsiaceae bacterium | reverse complement strand
TACTCTTAAATCCCTTGCTTCATATAGGATGCAGGGATTTTGACGGAGGGACTAAATGAACATCCCCCTATCTTCCATACAAGTATAAAATGGAGCATACGAGGCATAGATCTATGTGGAATTTTTTAGTTCACATCATTGCTACTCTCATTGCTTACTTAATCAAAACCACTAAATCCAAGGTTACTCACTCCAAATACCTTATCTATATCTATCTATCCCGTCTTCAAGTTAAATTACTATATATTAATTTTATTTCATTTAAGTAACTATCGAACATTTAATCAACGCTTCCTTACAAACTAGTAGGCACGATCTTAAGTCGATTTGACGTTATTTACTAAAATTTGGACCATTGGACCAGGTTAATAAAAATTAAGAAGCTATTTTTCTAGGAGATTTTGTTATATTATTTGCTTTCTCATGCTTTTTATCAGTTTTTTTTGGTACAATTTTAGCTACATCTTTCCCTTCTATTACCAACTTTGTTATAGTAACTTCCTTATTTTTGAGTTCTGAGAAATTAAACATATTTTCAAGTAATTTATCCTCAATAATAGATCTAAGACCTCTAGCACCAGTTGTTCTTTTCAAAGCTTGCTTAGCAATTGCTTCTATAGCATCATTAGTAATTTTAAGCTCTGTATCATTTAACCTAAATAATTTCTTATATTGTTTTATGATTGCATTCTTAGGTTGAGTTAAAATACTAACTAAAGCGGCTTGATCTAACTCATCAAGTGTTGTAGTAACAGGAAGACGACCTATAAATTCTGGAATCATACCAAATTTAATGATATCCTCTACCTGTAAATCTTTTAATAAATTACTGTGCCGCATTTCCTCTTTTGATTTAACAGTAGCTGCAAAACCAATCGAACTTTTATTACCTCTAGCTGCTATTATAGATTCTATCCCCATAAAAGCACCACCACATATAAATAACACATTTGAAGTATCAAATTTAATAAAATCTTGCTGTGGATGTTTCCTTCCCCCTTGCGGCGGAACATAGGAAATAGTTCCCTCCATTATTTTTAAAAGTGATTGTTGTACCCCTTCACCGGAAACATCTCTAGTAATGGAAACATTTTCAGATTTTTTAGCAATTTTATCAATCTCATCTATATATATAATTCCTTTTTGCGCTTTCTCGACATTAAACTCAGCAGATTGTAACAAACGAAGCAATATATTCTCAACGTCTTCACCTACATAACCTGCCTCTGTTAAAGAGGTAGCATCTGCCATGGTAAATGGCACATTAAGTATCTTAGCCAATGTTTGGGCCAAAAGAGTTTTGCCAGAACCAGTTGAACCAATCAATAATATATTAGATTTGTTTAATTCAACATCATCATCTTTTGAAGAAAAATTTTCTAACCTTTTATAATGATTATAAACAGCAACAGATAGCACTTTTTTAGCCTGATCTTGTCCTATCACGTAATCATTAAGTTTAGAGTAAATTTCTTTTGGAGTCGGAATATTGGTTTCATTTTCAAATATCTGCTCCTTAATTTCTTCGTTCAAAATATCCTGACAAATTTCTATACATTCATCACATATAAAAACAGTGGGGCCAGCCACAAGTTTTGTTACCTCATACTGGTTTTTTCCACAAAATGAACAATGCAGCTTATTTTTATCTAAATCTTTTTCCATATATTTACTTTTCGAAAATCTGATCTCTATTATGCATTATTTTATCAACAATACCAAATTTTTTAGCTTCTTCAGGAGACATAAAATTATCACGCTCCATACTTTTTTCTATTACCGATAAACTCTTGCCAGTATGTTTAGCATAAGTTTTGTGCAACATATTTTTAACTTTTTGAGTTTCTTTAGCATGAATTTCTATATCAGTTGCCTGACCTCTAAAACCACCTATCGGCTGGTGAATCATAATTCTGCTATTGGGTAAAGCATATCTCATACCAGCAGCACCAGCAAGTAATATAGTAGCACCCATAGAACATGCTTGTCCTATACAAAGTGTAGCTATCTTAGGCTTAATATATTGCATAGTGTCATAAATCGCAAAACCTGAGCTTACGACTCCTCCTGGAGAGTTAATATACATAAAAATATCTTTTTCTGGATCTTCCGCTTCCAAAAATAAAAGCTGTGCAACCACCACGTCAGCCATATGATCTTCAAATTCACCACAAACAAAAATAATTCTTTCTTTAAGCAAGCGTGAATATATATCATAAGATCTTTCACCTTTTGCGGTCTGCTCAACAACTATAGGCACATAGGACATAATTTGTAATCAATATAAATACTTAAAATAAACTTATATACCAATATTATCACCTTGTAAATAAACTAAATCTTGGCATTGTTAAATAACTGAAGCAATAAAGGAACTATGCTATGAACGCGAATTTAGGATAAGGAAATGATTGAACTATAGATTGTAATTAGGTTAGAAGGGGTTTACAATAAAATTTTTTGAACAAAATAAGAGGTAAACCCCATGAAAAAATGTATCACAACTAATATTTTATTTAATAGACAATTTTGCTCTGCATGATAAAAAGTTGAAACTATATGTTTGTAAATTTGACATGTGTGTACTCACATAAGAATGCATTTTATTAGAATAGTTTAACTTTTCCATCTTTAAGTTCTATAGTGATAGATTTTGCAGTTTCAACCTCAATCTTACTCGAAAGATAAAAATTTTCATCTCCTTTTATCATTGCAAATCCTCTCTTTAATACATTATTATAATCAAGCGATGAAAGCACCGATCCAGCAAGTGAAATTTTTTGTTCAAAGGGCAGCAATAGCTGATTTTTTTTATTAGCTAAATTATTGATTAAGTTAGTTAATTGCAGATTCTTATAATTTAATAATTTGTTTGGTATGAGTCTTGATTGTGGCAAATAATTTAAAGCTAATGTTTTTTGTTTAAGTAAATTAGGCAACGCGCCTATTAACCTAAAACTAAAATCATCTAGCTTTTGATAATTATTATTTAAATAATTTATTGGATATTGCAGTGTGCGCGTATAATTTTCTAAAATTTGTTTTTTATGACTAATATTAATAGCTACTCTTTTAGCAATATTATTATATAAAGAATTAATTGTATATTTTAAGTTGCTAATTACTGGTACAGCAAATTCTGCAGCTGCAGTTGGTGTTGGAGCTCTTAAATCTGCTACTAAATCAAGCAAACTATAATCAGTTTCATGGCCAACAGCAGATATTATTGGTATCTTGGATGCAAAAGCAGCGCGAACTACTATTTCTTCATTAAATGACCATAAATCTTCTATAGAACCGCCACCTCTTGCTACAATTAGCAAATCAGGTTTTAAATCATCAGATAAATTATTAAAACCATTAATAGCATCTGTAATTTCTGCAGCTGAGGACTCGCCTTGAACTGTTACAGGCCAGAGATATAAATGCAAGGGGAAACGGTCACTAATTCTATGGATGATATCTTTTATTACCGCGCCAGTAGGTGATGTTATGATGCCTATTTTTTTAGGAAGAAATGGTAATTTCTTTTTTATCGATTGATCGAATAATCCTTCAGCTTGAAATTGTTTTTTACGCTCTGAAAGAATTTGCATAAAAGCACCTATGCCAGAAGGCTGCATTGATTCAACAGAAATTTGATATTTTGATTGGCCAGAATATGCGGTAATTTTACCAATGACAGAAACTTCCAAACCTTCCGTTAATTTAAAATTTAATTTAGATAGCACATGACGCCAACAAGTTGCAGAAATAACCGCACTGGAATCTTTTAAACTAAAATAACCATGGCCAGAAAATGCAATTTTCAAACCCGATATTTCACCTTTAATTCGGATGTTAGAAAAATTATTTTCTAGTAACCATTTAATCTTGTTTGATATTTCAGCAACTGAAAATTCTTTTATATTATTGTTTTCATCAGTAATTGAGTTATTATAGTCAACCATGTAATTATTTACTTGAGATATTAATAAAAGCTAATTTTAAGTTAAACGAAATGCAGATTTTTTGCAAATTTTTATTGTCTCTTATTACTATATTTGTGTCTTTTATAGTTGATGCTAAGGCTTCAAACATTGATCTGGAGTCAGTTTTTTTAAAGGCAGATATAGTAAAATATGATGATAATTTTAAAGGGATAAAAGCGACAGGAAATGTTGTTGTCATGGCTGATAATTATATGTTAGCTGCAGATAGTCTATATTATGATTTTAATAAAGATATAGTATTTGCTGAAGGCAATATAAGAATAAAAGATGATTTGGGTAAAATTATTTTAGCTAGACAAGCAATTTTACAAGAAAATTTGAAAAAAGCAGTGATTAATGAGTTAATTTTAAAATTACCAGATGGCTCTTTACTTATTGCAGCAGAGGCAAAAAGATATGATAAAAATAAAATAAATTTATATAAATCAAGATTCACACCTTGTAAGGTTACTTGTAAAAGCGAACCAATTTGGCAAATTAGAGCTCAAAATACTAATATTGATTATGATGAAGAAATAATAAAACATAATAATGTATTTTTTGAAGTATTTGGCTTGCCAATTCTTTATTTACCTTATTTTTCTCATCCAACGCCTAATGCTTCAGCACAGTCAGGATTGCTCATTCCGGGCATAAGAAATGACACTGTAGTTTTACCAATTTATTTTAGGGCAAAGTCAAATTTTGACTTTACTATCAGTCCAAGATTAGCAAAAAATTATACGATAATTGAAGCAGAAATACGTCATTTACTTAAGGAAGGTAGTTATAAAATAGATTTAAGTACTGGTGACCCTTATGATGGAGAAAGCAATCAAGATAAATATTTAAATAGATATTATATTTTTGCCAAAGGTGATTTTTATAAAAATGATATTAGATATGGTTTTGATTTCAATAGAACATCAGACGATTCTTATCTAAAAAATTATTATAATATTTATCATTCTTACCTAGAGTCTAAAATTTATCTTAATAAAGTTAACGTTACAAATTATGCCTCAGTTGAAGTTTATTCTTTTCAAGATTTAAGAGCTGTAAATATTAATCAAAATTCTCCTATTATTTTTCCTAAATTTACTACGCAAAATATTATTATGTTAAATGATGATGAAACAGTAAATTTAAAAATTAATAATAATTTCTTAGGTTATAATGAAAAAAGTCACAGACAGTTAATCAGAAATGCTTTCGATTTAGCTCTTAACACTCATTTCATCACAGATGGAGGGCATTTTTTAAACGCATCACTAGCTAATAGAATTGACTTTTATTTATTAAAAAAAGACGATGACTTAACTAATGCAAAAAAAGGTTTTGATTCAAGGAGCATACCAGAACTTCACGCTGAATGGAGATATCCTTTAATTAGAAATTTCCATGATTTGTGGATTAAAATAGAACCAATAATTTCTGGAACCATAGGGATGGATTATAATAAAAAATTTGATAAATTCGCAATTATAGATATTGCTAAATATGAATTATCAGAACATAATATTTTTAATGCTAATAGGTTTAACGGTATTGATTATCATGATTATGGTAGAAGATTAAGCTACGGTATTAATACTTCATTTTTCAAATCAGATTATTATCTTAATTTTTTTATAGGTCAGTTGCTTTACAAAAATAATATTCCACCTAATAGTGGTGAATATGTTGGTAATCTATTGCTTGATATGAACCAAAATGCACAATTATATTATAGATTCAGGAAAACAAATAGTTTTAATAGCATATTAAACGAATTTGGCTTATCCAATAAATTTGATAAATTAGATACTGACGTCAGCTTTTCAAAATTAAGTAATATTCCTCGATATTTTGCTGCTGAAAAACCTATTAATGTTGATTCTATTGATTTGCAACAAAATATAAGCCAATTAAATCTAAATATTGGTTATCAACTATTTGATTCTTTAAAAATAAATGGTAAATTCAGATTTGATTTAACTAATAAATTTGATATTTTACAAAAAACTATAATAGTGACATACTCTATGGATTGTGTTAATATGGCGGTAACATTTTCTGATAGCTCTATAAGTGATCAAAAAAGAGGAATCAGAGCCTTACATGGATATAGCTTAGCTGTTGGTTTAAAAATTTTAAATATGTAATTAAATTATGAAATATTTTATCGGAATCGCATTATTATTTGTTTCATGCAATGTGTTTGCTATAGAAAATAAAATTGCCGCTATTGTTAATGATAGGCCAATTACAGTTTATGAATTTAACGCAAGAAAAAACATGATGATTAAATTAAATAATCTTGATGTTTCAGATGCAGCTGCAAATCATAAATTAAATAGTGATATTCTTAATGCCTTAATTGATGAAGAATTATTAATTCAACATTTTGCAAAGGTTGGTGGTCAGCTCTCAGAAGCTGATATTGCAAACGCTATAGAAAATATTGAGAAAAAAAATAAAATGCCTAAAGGTTATTTAATGCAATATCTTAAAGAACTAGGGGTTAACGTTGCTAGCTTTAGAAGGCAAGTTACCGGAGAACTTATAAAATATAATTTTGTAAGTTCACTGTCCAATTCTCTTTCTGTTACGCCTAAAGAAATAGATTTTGCAGTAATACATAGTGGATTTGAAGATTTTGACATTGAAACTTGGGTATTTACTTCTTTTGATGATGACATTAACACTATGAAGAATATGGAAAAACTTAAAAAACGCCTTTCTTCTTGTGATAAAGTAGATAAAAAATTATATAATAATTTTGCTGATGCGGAAAAATTTGATCGCAAGTTAAAAGATTTAGAAGATAAAACAAAGTCTGTTATATTGGATACTGCAGAAGGTAGATCTAGCAATATATATCAGGAAAATGGTAAATTTAAACTTCTTTTAGTTTGTACTAAAAAACCATCAGAATCTGGGATAAATGTTAATCAAGTAAGGAATTTTATCTCGAATCAAAAAATGTCTAAAAAAGCCACTAAATTTTTTAAGGATCTGAAATCAAAAGCCTATATTGAGATATTAATGAAAAAATGATCGATTTATTTCATCATCCGATATGCCCACTTTCTAGACAAATTAGGATTTATCTAAAAGAGCTAAATCTTGAAGCTAATATAATTAAAGAAGATTATTGGAAAAGAAGGTTAGATTTTATCAAAATTAATCCGGCTTTGAACTTACCAGTAATATATATAGACAAATCTTATATAATTGGCTATTACCCTATTACCGAATTTTTTAGCGAAAATTTTGATCAATTTTTTTTAATGCCTAAATCGTTAAATGACAAAACTTATGCGCGAGAAAAAATTTACTGGTTTAATGAAAAATTTTACCGAGAAGTAAGTAAAATTATTTTTGAAGAAAAAATGATTCGCTTACTTAAAAAAATTGGCGGGCCAAGAAGTGAATATATTAGAATTGCAAAATCCAACTTATTACATCATTTAAAACATCTTAATGCTATTTTAGAGCAGTCATCTTATATAGTATCTGAAACTTTAAGCTGTGCTGATATTGCTGCTGCTGCTCATATCTCAACAATTGATTATTTTGGTGAAATAAATTGGGACGGTTGGCCATTGATTAAACAATGGTATTCTATCATTAAATCTAGGCCCAGTTTTAGACCAATTTTAAAAGATCAAATTCCAGGTTTTGTTCCTGCAAAAGAATATTCAGATCTTGATTTTTAGCCTAATAAAAATCATCTAGTCCCTCCATCAAAATCCCTTCATCCTATATGCAGCAAGGGATTTTGACGGAAGGACTCTTTAGTGAGTATGTCATAACGTTTTAATTTGGCTAAAATTTGTCCCAATTTATCAAGTTCAAGCATGCATGGCCCATCAGAAGGGGCATTATCAGGATCTTGGTGAGTTTCAATAAACAAACCGGCAACACCAGCACTTATAGCACATCTAGCAAGTAACTCAACATATTGCCTTTGACCACCACTTGCCTTACCAATACCACCAGGCTGTTGCACTGAATGAGTTGCATCAAAAAACACCGGAGCTCCAGTTTCAGCCATGATTGGCAAACCTCTCATATCTGAAACCAAACTATTATAACCAAAAGAGGTTCCTCTATCTGTTAATATTATGCCATTTGCCTCAAATGCTAATAATTTTTCATAAACATTTTTCATGTCCCAGGGCGCAAGAAATTGCCCTTTTTTAACTTTAACCACTTTGCCTGTTTTAGCTGCCGCTTTTAATAAATCAGTTTGACGACATAGAAAAGCTGGTATTTGCAATATGTCTACAACTTCAGCTACTATAGCACATTGGTTTTCACTATGAACATCAGTAAGAACAGGGCAACCTATGGTAGATTTTACTTTTTCTAAAATTGCTAACCCTTTTTCTATACCAGCGCCCCTTTGACTATTAACCGATGTCCTATTTGCTTTATCATATGAAGATTTATAAATAAAAGGAATATTCAATTTTTGAGTAATTTTTTTTAGATTTTCTGCCATGAATAATGCATGATCAAGAGTCTCTATCTGGCACGGACCAGCAACTAATACAAATGGTAAATTATTAGCTATCGTAATATCTTTGACTTTTACTATATTATTCATGATTCCCTAGCATACTACAAATATAAAAAATATCGAGAATGATGATCTATAAGCCGGATTCTGTATAGCTAATTAAAGCTAATCGCAGTTATTTATCTAGGACAAACGTTACCATTTGCCTCAAGCAATCTACCCGCATGATATCTAGCCTAGACAACTAGGAATAATAATTCGATCACACCTATTTGATCTTGCTCCTGATGGGGTTTACAATGCGTTCCTTGTCACCAAGAAACCGGTGCGCTCTTACCGCACCATTTCACCCTTACCAAAAAATAAATTCTGGCGGTATATTTTCTGCTGCACTTTCCCTAAGAACAATTTTTAAAATGTTCTCGCTGGCAGTTAACCAGCATCATGTCTATGTGGAGTCCGGACTTTCCTCGTTACAATTACCATAAACTTGTAACGCAACTGCGCAATCATCATTCTAAAATAGATGTTAAAATTTAATGCCCAAAATGTCAAGAAAATAAAGGGCATTGTTAGATATAGTAAAACAAGTTGAATTAGCACAATAATATTTACCACTCTTTTTACCAACAAGCTCTTCGCTTTTTTTGCCCCAACCTCTATCTTTGAAAATGGTTAGATTAATGCTACTTTCATCAATATATACAAGCCTTTCATGCGTTATATCTGTTTATAGCTCCTTGATATATCTTACGCTTTTCTTCGCTCGCTTCCATGTAGGAAAAGTCTTTTTTTTATAACTATAGCCTAAGCTTTTTAACCAGTAACTTATTGTAAAAATACTCACATCAAATTTTTGAGCAGCTTCTTTTAAGCTCATGTTTTTACTTACTTTAACGTATTTTTCAAGCGCATCTAAATCTATCTTCCTCTTTGAACCTCCGCGCTTTTTTGCAGTATAGTTACCCTCTTGTTTATATTTTCTATACCACCTGCCCAGCGCTGATACGCTTATTTTAAATAAGGTTGATGCCTTGTCGTAAGTATTACCTTCATCTAAATATTCAATTACCTTTTGTCTTAAATCATTGCTATAACTTTTTGTCATTTTTCCTTTTATTATAACATAAATTATGTCTAATTCAACCTAAATTACTGTAGCATGCTATCTATGCTAATTCAACTTGTTTTACTAGAAAATTAACCAGGCCCTTCAAAAAAATCCAAAAATCTCCTATATTTCAGAGTTTTTTAGTATGGAGTCAGGAATTTATGAGAATAAATCAACAATATAGGAAAGGACTTTGTGGTCTATTAGGGTAAATATCACTTCAATTGCAATTAATAAAACAATAATTATTTCAAGCCTTGTTGCATGTCTTTGATCTAAATCATCTGATAACATACCGTAAAGATCATGTATCAGACTTAAATGATTATTTAGAATCCCTTGCCTTAATATAATGTCCTGAAATTCTACAGTATTATGATATATAGGTTCAAAACTTGGTCTGCGCCAAAAAAATTCGGGGATATCTAAAATATCACTATGTAAATTTATAGAATATCTTGCATTAAATAATTTACCCAATTCTTTTGATAATTGAGATTTTGACATAGATACTCTACCAGTTTTAGCGAGCTCTTTTTGTATAGGCTTTGCTTGTTTTAATAAATCAACAACAAATTCTTCTAACTCCTCTAATTTTACTGATTGTGCCAGAGCATGTGATACTGAAAGTTTTACTAATTTTGATTTATCCCCAAGAATAATGGTGTTTTTTTCTTCATTAATGTAAGTTCTATTTTCAGACTCATTATAGGCGTAATTAATAAATTCATAATGTGTTTGATTTAAACTTTTATTTTTAGCAAATTTAATATTTCTAAGAATTTGTTCTTCTTGTTTTTCATTTGCTCCCCAGATTATAATACTGCCGAACGGAAATAAAAAAACTTCAACCCCTTCTTCATTCTGATTATCATCTGATTTAACTGTGTAATGCAGAACTTTTTCAATTATTTCTGGCTGTAATCCTTGTTTTTTTAATCTGTTTAAAGTGTTCTGGTTAATAACATATTCTTGAGCATTGCAATAAGATGAACATCTCATGGGTTATTTTAATTTATTAAATTGTATAAAACTAAATAGATTGAACAAAAATTTAAAGGCCGATCTTAAAACAGAAGAACGACCTATTAAATCTCTAATAATTCTTTAAAATTTGGTTATTTAAGAACCACTACACCTCTACGATTTTGGCTCCAAGCAGCTTCGTTATCACCAACAACCGCTGGTCTTTCTTTACCATAAGAGATAGTATTAACACGGTCTGCTGTTATACCATTATGCACTAAGAAATGCTTAACTGCGTGCGCTCTTCTCTCACCAAGAGCAATATTATACTCTCTAGTTCCTCTTTCATCACAATGGCCTTCAACATTCATTTTAAAACCAGGGTGATCTTTCAACCATTCAACTTGGCGCATTAGGACGTTTTCTGCATCACTAGAAAGCATTGCAGTATCATAGGCAAAAAACACTCTATCACCTACTTCTTTCTGGAATTCTAATAGATGTTCAGCTCTTTCATCTTTAGTATGAGAATGATAAGAAGTCCCGCAAGCAGTGAGAAAAAACAAAGAACATAAAATTAAGGTAATTTTTTTTAGCATAATAAATCTCCATAAACAATTATTGAACAAAAAGCGTTATCACCTCAAATCCTATCTCTTTAAATCTAGTTATAACTTCGTAGAATCTGAGTTAACAATAGAAGTATATACTCATCAAATAAAAATTCAAATATAAAACGTTAAATTAGTTCTGCACTTAAGGTATTTAATGTGGTATAAATACCAAAGGCTTTCCTTAAAATTTAATATGTATTTATTCTAAATTAGAACGTCTTAAAATTAGATATATCCCTAGTAAAATCATAGGTATGCATAATAATTGACCAAGAGTAATAAATTTAAAAAGGAAACCTATTTGTATATCTGGTTCTCTAAAAAATTCGACAAAGATCCGAAATACACCATAAAATATTAATAATATAGCTGATAATTTGCCCGGTTGTTCTAAAAATTTGGTTCTGTACGCACAATATAACATAATAAAAAATAGTACAAAACCTTCTAAAAACGACTCATATAATTGGCTTGGATGTCTTGGCATGCCATCACTGTTAGGGAAAACCATGCCCCATGAGGAATCAGTAATCCTACCATATAATTCACCATTTATAAAATTTGCAATTCTACCTAAGAAAAAACCAATAGGGGCAACTACAGCGGAGACATCCATCATTGATAAAAATCTGATATTATGGGTTCTGCAAAATAAAAAAGCAACAAGAGTAATACCAACCACCCCACCATGGAAAGACATTCCGCCTTCATATATTTTAAGAATGTTTATGGGATCTTGTAAATTTTTTTCCAATGCATAGAAAATAACATAACCAAGCCGTCCACCAAGAATTATGCCGATAATCGCCCAGCTTACAAAATTTTCAGTATGTTTTTTTGTAATACCAATAGGAGCGATTAAGATAATTCTGTTAGCCAGATACCAACCAAGCAAAATACCTATGACATAAGCCATTGAATACCAAGAAACAGCTAGCGGTCCAATAGATAATATGATTGGATCTATATCAGGATATTCTAACATTATATTACAAACTAACCTATAACTAAAGCAGTAACATTTTGCTCAGATACAATCATTTTTTCTATAACGTACTCCTCATTTAGTCGAGAATCTAGCTTATAAAATAGTTCCATATTCATTATTCAAAAATAGCTGAATTTGAAAAACGTTTCATCATATCTTCATAGAAACCATTTAATTCTTTCCTAATTTGGTCTTCTTCCTCTAATTTAGCTTTATCTTTCCCATTTAAAGTAATTTTACCATTTCTGACATCTTCAACTAACAAATCCATAATTTCTTTTTTGCTATTTTTACCATTCATATATTGCATTGCAAATTTATCAAAAATATTCACGCCAATTGCTGAATGTAAATGACTTGTTACCCAATTATGGTTGGTTTTTGTTGCTTGATAACTAGTTAATTTTGATAATTTTGGTTTTTCTAAATTTACCTTATCTTTATTCCCAGATTGCAATGAAATATTAGCGTATCCTTTAAACACAAGATTCATTGCATTATTTATTAAATCTATTTCAATAGCTTGCTTCATATCAGTTTTAAATTTCGCATTTGCTTTTTTTACTAAATCATTAAATGTTAAAGGATTATTAATATTTTCAGATAAAGTATAAAGCAAAGCTGTTAATGCCGGTGCATTAGACGAAATATTAGCGTTTGCATCATTGTTATAGATAAATTTAACTGTCTCATTGCGTGTTAAATCTACTTCTTTTAAATCTTTCTCTGGTGAAATATTCATAGTTAAAGCAAATTTCCTAATATCTTCATTATTTAGTGATCTATTTAATTTGACATGTTGATGACATAATAATGTGCTTCTAAATCTACGATTAGTAATAAAATCCATATATTGCTCTGTTCTTACTACGTCATTTAGATTTTTTAATTGCTCAGTAACATTTTGTGGCATGTTACCCAGATACATACTTGGTAGCGAGGTGTCTGATAGATATTGTAATTTATGCTTTGCTGCCTCTGTTAAAAACTCAGTGAAATAAAATTGTTTATTTTCTTCTTCTAGGTGATCATGCCTTAGATAGTGATCAGACTGATTTGCTAAAAGAGCAGCTTCATTTCTTAGAATATTAGCATATGGAGTATCTTGCCCCTCTAAACTTTCTTTCACAAAATTTAATAATAATCTTGATTGTTGAACCTTTTCTTGAGGAGTCGGAAAACCTGCTGCATGATAAATCATCATGTCTCTTATGGTTCTAATCATATTCCATCCTGGCAACGTGTTATAACTAATATAAGCTATGCCATTTTCCGTTAAATTTTTTGTACAAACCTCAAATATCTTATCTCTAACAAAATCTGGAACCCACGATATAACGCCGTGGCATATTATATAATCAAATTTACCAAATTCATCATCTATATCAGTAATTGAACAACATTTTAACTCTATATTTTTTAGACCAAGCTCCTTAAGATGAACCTTGCCTGCATCTATCTGTACTTTTGATAGATCTACACCAATAAATTCTGCTTTAGGATATCGCACAGCATGTGGAATAATATTACCGCCTTCTGCGCAACCAAGTTCAAGTATTCTAGCAGTCTCAATTGCAGGAGGGGTCATGCCAAATAAAACTCCCAAAGTTTTTAAATTTTCAGGTTGGCTTTGGGCATAAGGATAGCTCTGGTAGGGAACCTCATCATAGCTATTTACTACATTATTTGTTGCTTCGTTTTTTATATTAACATTATTATTGGTCATAATTTTTTATTTAATTCATTTATAATTTTATATACACAAGAACATACAAGAGTTAAAAATAAATTTAAAGAATTTTTTTAACAAATCTGCTACTGCTTTAGTCACTATAATTATTTATTATGGAATATTCAATGCAAACCATTATTTAATATGGTTAAATATACTACTTAAACTATCTAGCATGTGAAGGTTTTTTAGTAGATCTGGCTTGACTTACTTTTTTAGTTTTACCCTTGGCTTTATTTTGACTAAATATTAATATTTCCTGATCAATATTATGTTCATATTTCATACCATTTTCTAGCATTTTTTGCCCTGCATGGCTTACTTTTTTTTGGTCTGGAGCGGAAAATTTATTTAGCACTTTATCTTTGATATTGACCAAAAATTTCCATGATAATTCTATCTTTTCTTCTAGGCTTAAATTAACCTCCTCGTCTTTTTGTTCTTGTTTTAATTGATTATATTGTTCTTGAGCTTTTGGATCAATCACAGGAACATGCTTTGGTTTTGAACCAATATTTTTCTTGTATAAGAAATATCCGAGCGCAACTAAAACAACAGTTAGGAAAATGAAAAACAACATAAATTATTACTTTTTTATTTGCAATCAAAGATATTTTATAGTTTGAACATAGATCTTGCTAATAATTTGTTTTAATTTTTTTTTCTTAAATTATCTGTGTGATAAATTAAAGAGCTTGCCAATTATCACCGCAGGAAATATCAACCTTAATTGGTATATCAAGAATGATTATATTTTCCATGGCAGATTTAACAATTTTACTTACTATTTCAACTTCATTTTTGGGAGCTTCAAAAATTAATTCATCGTGAATCTGTAAAATCATTTGTGTTTTTAAGGATCGATCATGAAAAATTTTGTCAATCTTGACCATAGCCATTTTTACTATATCAGCAGTTAAGCTCTGCATAGGAGCATTAATTGCTGCACGCTGGGCAAACGAGCGTAAACTATAATTTTTATTATTAATCATCGGTAAATAGCATCTCCGGCCAAAAAGATTTGGCACATAAGAATATTTTTTGGCAAACTCTATAGTGTTGTTCATATATTCTTCAATACCAGGATATTCTTGAAAATATTTTGCTATATATTCTGCAGCTTCTTTTCTTGAAATATTGATGTTTTTTGCTAAACCAAATGCACTAATACCATAAATAATACCAAAATTAATTGCCTTGGCTTTATATCTAATTTCTGATGTTACTTTGTCTAAATCTATAGCAAATATTTGACTTGCCGTCTGTCTATGTACATCTTTTCCTTCTATAAAAGCTTGTTTTAAAGCAGGAATATTTGCAACATGGCTTAAAATACGTAACTCTATTTGGGAATAATCAGCAGAAATGAATTTATACCCTTCTTTTGCAACAAAAGCTCCTCTAATTTTGTGCCCCTCACTGCTGCGCACCGGAATATTTTGTAGGTTCGGATCAACCGAGCTTAGCCTGCCAGTTGAAGTAGAAGTCTGCAGAAAATGTGTATGAATTCTGGATTTACTATTATCCATCTGTTTTGGCAAACTTTCAGTATAAGTATTCTTTAATTTACTTAAATGGCGATGTTTTAAAACTAAATCAGCAATTTCATAATTTTTTTCGCTTAATTTTTCTAGTACTTCAAACCCAGTAGAATATGTTTGAGTTTTATTTGAAATTTTAGCAAAGGGAAGTTTTAATTTTTCAAAAAGCACTCCACCAAGTTGCTTTGGTGATGAGATATTAAATTCTTCCCCAGATAATTTAAAAATTTTCTGTTCAAGAATTTTAACTTCTGTTGTAAATTCTTTAGATAATTTATCCAAATATTGAATATCAATTTTAATCCCCTCTATTTCCATTTTTGCTAGAATTCGGCATAAAGGTAAGTCAATCGTTTCATATAAATGGAGGTTTTTTTGTAAAAATAACTCCTGCTTTAAATTACTATAAACATCAAAAAAATATGGCAACAATTTAATTAAAGATACGTTATCGTCAAAATCATTATCAGTATAATGATTTATCATTTGAATAATTGATTTAGCCATAGTACCAGCAGATAGGCAATAATACATTAATTGCAAATCGTCAAAACCATTATAGAATAATTTTATACTTCTATATATTTTTTTTAAGTTAATAGTAATTTTTTTTATTGATTGGTCAGAAAAAATTCGGTCAATCAAATCATTTTTTGCAGCTTTATTCTTAATGAGAAAAATATCTGAGCTAATTGCTATGGCAATATGATTATCATTTTTTTCCTCAAACAAAAGGATAGAAATTATCCCTTCATTATATATTTTAGCTAATAACCCATCCGATAATTTATCATCATTTATGGTTATTGGTTCTTTTGTTACCTTATTATTAAGGTTTTGGGCTTTAATAATGTTATTTTCATTAATTTTAATATTAAAAAGATTTTGCGCTCTTTTATGTAAAGACCTAAAACCATATTTATTAATAAAAGCGCTTATTGTTTCTGAATCAGGCGCCGTCCATACTAGGGAATTTAAATCTTGCGCTACATTAACATTTAAATCCAAACCTACTAATTGCCAAGAAAGCATGGCATCTTTTTTATAATCCAAAAGCAGCTTTTGCCAACGTGGATTTTTTATCTCTGATAAAGATTGGTATAAATTTTCTAAATTGCCAAATTCATTGATAAGTTTTGAGGCCGTTTTAGGGCCAATCCCCCTGACTCCTGGTATATTATCAGATGAGTCTCCCATCAAGGCCTGCACCTCTCTTACCTTATCTGACAAAACGCCAAATTTCTTGACAATATCAGATTCTTGAATAAATCTTGATTTTGCTGGATCATATATTCTAACCTTATCGTTCATTAATTGCAGCAAATCTTTATCTGCTGATATTACAATAGCATCTCTGTTATCCTTCACGCATTTTTTTGCTAAACTCGCGATTATATCATCTGCTTCAAAGCCTTCTTGCTCAAGAATCTTAAAATTAAGCGCTTTTGCTGCGTCTCTTACTATAGGTAATTGGGTAATTAAATCATCAGGAGCAGGCGATCTGTTTGCTTTATATTGCGGGAATAATTTATGACGAAAATTCTCGCCGCTGCTATCTAAAACTATCACAGCATATTCTGGTTTAAAGTCACTAATGAGCTTAAAAAGCATTGAGGTTAAACCATAAATAGCCCCCACTGCCTGGCCATCTGGCGCAGTAAGTGGAGGTTGTACATGGTATGCTCTATATACAAACCCATAACCATCAATTATTAAAAGAGGCGAAAGTGGCTTTTGCTCTTGCATATCATCATAAATTTAAATATTTAAAGATAATCAATTAATCAAGGAATATCTTTTTACTACTTTTCTTAAGATTATTTTGTTCAGGCTTTTGCCCATCTTCACTAACTTGTTCGGATTGGTAATGGTCAAAATTATTTTTTAAATAATCACGCACCTCTTCGTTAAGTTTAGCTATTTTTTCTCTGAAAAAATGGTCAGCACCGCTAATAATTCGATAATCAAGTTTAGCATTTTTTTGTTTTGATAATTTCTGCGCAAGTTCGCTAACTGCTTCTTCAGATACAACACTATCCATATCCCCTTGAACCATCAAGCCAGGAATAGGACATGGTGATAAAAAGGAAAAATCATATTTGTTAACAGGAGGTGATATAGCTATAAAATTAGTTATTTCCGGCCTTCTCATAATTAATTGCATTGCGATCCAAGCACCGAAAGAAAAACCCGCAATGAGATTAATTTGAGCCAATGGATTATTCATTTGCAACCAATCAAGAGCTGTTGCCGCATCAGTCATTTCGCCAATACCTTCATCAAATTTACCAACAGAACGTCCCACGCCACGAAAATTGATTCTGAGCACGGTAAATTCATTTGCTACTAAAGTTTTATAAACATTATACACTACTTTATTATTCATAGTGCCACCTAATAAAGGATGTGGGTGCAAAACTAAAGCTACAGGAGCCTTAGGGTTAATAGATTCAGTATATCTTCCTTCTATTCGGCCAGACGGGCCATTAAAAAAAACCTCAGGCATTATAAATATCACTTTGCTTAAAACGTAAGATGATTGTATTGTTTTTAAAAAAAATTACAACATATTTGATGATTTTCATCGATCATGATTGTGACATTGTTAAATAATATATAAACGAGAACGGGAAATAATGGCTATACGACCTAAAAAATGCAGAAGAAAGCAATTTCGGCTAAATTTAAATAATTGAAAACTTACTTAACGCTCAAGTTTTAGAATAACAAAGAAACGACTATTTAATCTGGGAAAGGTAAATTTTCGCCTCATTGCCATCCTAAACCTCGAGTGAGGCATGTATTATAGGTAACGTATAATTAATTGTGTAAAACGGATAATTTCTCTGGCCAATATTGGA
>CAYGSI010000023.1:0-20174 GCA_964352655.1 uncultured Rickettsiaceae bacterium | reverse complement strand
TTATTTAGATTAACATTTGCTGCAAAGATTTTTACAGCACCAATAGCGCCGCCATTGCCGCCATTGCCGCCATCGCCGCCATTGCCGCCAGTGCCGCCAGTGCCGCCATTGCCGCCATTGCCGCCATTGCCGCCAATGTACATAGTTTGTGCACTAACAGTCGTATCCGCTGCAAAATTAAACTGAGCAACACCGCCATTGCCGCCATCGCCGCTATTGCCTCTATTGCCGCCATCGCCGCCATTGCCGCCATTGCCGCCTTTGCCGCCTAAAAATATCTCCGGGACACCTTCATCCGTAACCACAGTGACATTACTACGAAAACTACCAAAACCATCGCCGCCCCTGCCGCCAACGCCGCCCCTGCCGCCATCGCCGTCGCCGCCATCGCCGCCAATGCCGCCAACGCCGCCATCGCCGCCAATTAAGAGCTGCGCTCCAACAGTGACAACTCCATTAAATACTATACCAGCAGCAGCATCCTCGTTAGCAGGGTCATCTATAGCATCACCGCCAATGCCGCCATCGCCACCAGTGCCACCATTATTATTACCGCTGGCAACGCTGCCCCTGCCGCCATTGCCGCCATCGCCGCCTAATTGGATGAAATTAACTACATTTACCACTTGCATACGTGCTTTAGAATCGCCGCCATTGCCGCCATCGGCCCCAGCAGTAATAGCATTAGTATCGCCGCCAATGCCGCCATTGCCGCCAAGATATAAATTATTTTTCAGATTTAACTCACCAGTTACAATAAAATTACCATCGCCGCCATCTCCTGCTACGCCTGCTAAGCCATCTCCTGCTGATGAGCCATCACCGCCAATGCCGCCATCGCCGCCGGCGTGCATATCAACCGCCTGTAAAGCACCTCCAAATAACACACCAGGATCTCCAGCAAAGTTAAATATAGCATTACCACCATCGCCGCCAGTGCCGCCATCATTATTACCAGTAGCATTGCCGCCCCTGCCACCATCGCCGCCTAAATATATATCAAAACCAACATCAGTTCGTAATACATTAGCAACGAAAGTTGCTGAAGCAACGCCAGCCTCACCGCCAGCTTTACCAGCAGCTTCATCAGTAGCATTGCTGCCCCTGCCACCATCGCCGCCTAATTTGATGTCGCCACCATCTGCTATTTTTAAAATACCTGTTACAGTCAGAGCACCATTCCCGCCATCTTTACCATCTGCAACAACACCATCAGCATTAGAGCCTGAGCCTGCAACAGCAAGATTTGTCGTATTTAACGTACCACCAAAACTTCCTTGACCATCCCCGCCTGCTCCTACTGCGCCACCATCACGGCCAACGCGCACTTTGGTAGCAAAAGTATTGCCATCATTAGCAACTGATAACTTCCCGGCAACTGCAACGACAGTGCCATCAGTACCAAGATTTATCTCTTTTAAGCTAGCACCATTTGCACCAACATTATTGTTAATTATATGCGCTTTATTAGTAACAACGTTTATTATACCTTCATCATCCCCGGCAGCAGTAATCGCTCCAGCAAGAGTAATTGCACCATCACCCGTACCTTTTATAATCATAGTGCCGGTACCAGCTAAGGCCACATTACCAAGACCAGTGTAAGTATTTACAGCGATATCACCAAGGTTATTATTAGTAAAGAACTCACCTTGAGCAGCCCCTGTTCCAGTCAAAGTTAAAACCTGCCCATCATTAACCACCATACCAAGAGTGTCTCCATCGCCAGAACGATTTGCCACAGAACCGATAGAAATATTAGCGTTCACTATAAATAAACCAGGATCATCAGTGTCAATAGCTTTAATTATAGCATCTGCATCTGCATTTACTGTATGCTTCTCCTCACCATTATATTCTAATGTAGCGTCATTTTCAAAAGGCACTTCTTCTTCTTCATTTTGATTAAGCCCCGCACCCTCAGAAAGGATAGCATTACCTTCCACTAATCTCCTAGCAGCAGCAAATGCCTCAGCTTCTTGCAGGCCTGTTGCCAGCACTGCCATTGCGGAGGCGGTTGTTAATAAAGATTTTAGTAAATTTTTGTTTTTTTTCGATGTCATAAAAAGAGCTCTCTATATATTTGATTGTTTTTATTTAAGTTTTTAAGTCTTTAGGTATAAATACAAAAAGTTTCATTAGTAATTCATTAGTTCTTTACCAAATTATTTAAGAACTACCCCATTAAAACGATTAAACAACCTCTTAATTATTAAAAAAACCAGAAGACCGACTAATTATACATATATTATATTAATTATTATTTGTAAAATACAAATAAATACTATTTGCATAAAATGGGATTTATAGCGATATTTTTACCACAATTAACTAAAAAGCCTTAACTTAAAAGTTTGAAGCAAAAAATTACTTAAAATTAAAAAATAATTCTAGACAAAATCACTAGATTAATGTTAAATTCCGTTAGTAGATGAAATTTAGTTTGCAGTTAACTTAAATATAAAACAAATATAATTTGTTTGTAGTTTAAAAGAAGCTTCAATTAGTTTTTACCAAATAAATAATCTTGCAGCTAAGCTTATAAGCGTTAAACCATCATGGCAATCTTTAGTCTTGTATTTTTCAAAGTTTTATCATCTCTGCTGAGCGTAGCTATTGGTTATTTATCAGGACGATTTTCTAATGTTGAAAAAGAAAGCATAGCTTCATTATTATTTTATTTTGTCGCACCGATAGTATTTTTTGCAATTCCCACCAGCACAGAATTAAAATTTAGCTCGCTTGCCATTACGGCATTGACATTTGTGATTTGCACTGGTTTAGGTTTTTTTAGCTATTGGTTATATGGAAAATTTTGGCAAGATAGCCACCGGAATATGCTTGCTCTTTCTGCTGGCACTGGCAATAGCGGATATCTAGTTTTACCTATTGCTACAATAATTTTTAATGATAATACATTGAGCATTTACGCCCTTGGACTAATTGGTGTTTCGGTTTATGAAGCTTCTGTTGGCTGTTATTTCTGCGCTCGAAATGTTGATAGCTTTAAAAGAAGCATGATAAAAGTTATTAGATTACCATTGCTTAATTCTTTCTTTTTAGGATGCACTTTAAGCTTACTTGGTTTTAACCTACCTGCTGTTTTAGATGATTTTATCGCTGATATGAAGGGCGCTTATTCTATTCTTGGCATGTTGATGATTGGTCTTGCACTTGCCAAGATTAAAAAATTTGAACTTGATACTAAATTTACTTTAGCTGCATTTGCTAGTAAATTTATATTTTACCCAGTAGCTTTTAATATATTTATCTTGCTAGATAAATATGTTTTAGGTTGGTATGATAATGAATATTATAATGCTCTGCAACTTTTAAGCCTTGCACCTCTTGCCACTAACACCATAATTTTAGCGTCTCTTTATAAAATATATCCAGAAAAAGTAGCGACTGCTGTGCTGCTTTCTCTGATCTTTGTACTGCTATACATGCCTATAATGTGCTGGATCTTCCTGCAAGATATCACCGTTCCTATTTGATTAGTAATAATAACATTGAGCTAATATCAATTTATTGGCAGAGATTATACTGTTTTTGGCTTGACAAATTATGACATTTTAATAATAATGAGCGGCACCACAGCTGTTATAGGTTATGTGGGCTTGTAGCTCAGATGGTTAGAGCACACGCCTGATAAGCGTGAGGTCGGAAGTTCAAGTCTTCTCAAGCCCACCATTTCTACGTTTTTTGTTGTTTTGATGAATTGATCAAACGGTAGATGCAAGTCAAACTCTAGCTTCTGGCCGTTTAGTCCTAGGTTCCAAAGTGTCATTTTTTAAGCTTTCTTTTTTCTTCAAAGTTGGAATCTCTGAATGTCTCTCCTGCCTTGGAGGCTAGTCACCTTTGATTTACTACATCATTGTTAGCATTTTCATTTTTTCAAGCTCCATTCCTTGTTGTAATAATCAAATTGCATGAGGTAGTTTTGATTGCTGCCGCATTTAACCAGATATGCTTGATGTTTATTTTCATAATTGGGGCCATCTTTAATATCGTTACATCTTAGTTTTTTTCTTGTCAAAAAATGCTTAAAACCCAATTTTTCTGCCTCATATTGAAAACTCAGCCTGTATTCTTGATCTGAGCTATGTTTTTTAAGGTATTTTTTATTTAGTTGAAAGACGCATTGTTTTTTATTTTTTGGCTGTAACGCATAGCATTGTAGATATTCATTATGAATTTCAGCCTTTACTGCTTTGGCAGATCTTTTTCCTAAGCCGTAAGGTGATGTATCTGCTTTTTCACAAGAAGTTAATGACATTGATAATAGGCTTATTATCAGGATTTTTTTATTAATTTTCATAGTTTGCTCCCTTTGCTAATTTTAACTAATTCATTAATGATATCTGCAACTCCATCTAGTTTTTTATCTACTAAAACCGTAATAGCTGATTGACCGCTCCAATTAATTTCAAATGGATCAGCACCTTGCTTGATTAAGCGCTTCATTGCGATGATGTTAGCATCTCTTGCTGCATCTATTAATTGTTCTTGTAATTGTGATTTGTTTGGATTTACCATATTGATTTCCCTTGATTTAAAGTTAAAAAAGGAGGCTCTGTTTTTAAATAGAACCTCAATATTTTTAACCACCAAAAAGGGATAAATGCTTCTAGAATTGACTCCCAACTTGGTGATCGGGGAGTTCGAAAAACCGCCTAAGACAGCTATAATAGATTTTAGGCATAAGCAGAAGCTTAAACCCTGTACATGTCTATTATCTCCCCGACCATAACATCGAGGATAAAACCATTTATACGGCTGGTATTTACCGCTTAGGCGAAAGGTTTCGACACCCCAGAGTTTCCAAATAAAAACTCCAAGAGTCATTCTAGCTTCATTGCCACGCAAGTCAAGTTTCTTAATTATGCTCAGTTGATGTAAAAGAGATGTTTCTGGTTTTATCATATTGATTCCCCTTGATTTAAAGTTAAAAAAGGAGGCTCTGTTTTTAAATAGAACCTCAATATTTTTAACCACCAAAAAGGGATAAATGCTTCTAGAATTGACTCCCAACTTGGTGATCGGGGAGTTAGTAAAACCGTTAGAGACAGCTACCATAACCTTTGGACGCAGATATAACCCTGAATCTTGGACATGCGTCATGGTCTCCCCGATCAGGATCGAGGATTGCATCATTTTATGGCTGATACATACCACTCTAACAGAGGTTACTACACCCCAGAGTTTCCAAATAAAAACTCCAAGAGTCATTCTAGCTTCATTGCCACGCAAGTCAAGTTTCTTAATTATGCTCAGTTGATGTAAAAGAGATGTTTCTGGTTTTATCATATTGATTCCCCTTGATTTAAAGTTAAAAAAGGAGGCTCTGTTTTTAAATAGAACCTCAATATTTTTAACCACCAAAAAGGGATAAATGCTTCTAGAATTGACTCCCAACTTGGTGATCGGGGAGTTCGAAAAACCGCTAAAAATCGGCTATGATAGCTTTTAGACAACAAGCCCTGGACATAACCATCATCTCCCCAACCATAAAGGCGAGGATTTACCATTTTCGGCTGATGAACACCGTTTTTAGCAAGGGTTTCGACACCCCAGAGTTTCCAAATAAAAACTCTAAAAGTCATTCTAGCTTCATTGCCGCGCAAGTCAAGTTTCTTAATTATAGCGAGTAATTGTTGATTTAAAAATCGCTTAGTGCTCAAAACTATATAAATATAATAATAATCATTATTAATTTATTATAGGAGGCATTTTGAAAACAACAAATTATCAATTCACCTTAATGCAACAAGGGCAAGAGCGTAAAGATTTTGTTTATAATGAAACAGTTTTAAAACTTGATTCCATCCTTAATTTTGCAATTAATGATTTTGTTGCAAAAGAACCAATCAGCTTAACTCCGCAAAAAAAATATATTATCTCTAATGGAAAATATAAAAATCAAATTTGTTATTTTGCCCATAAATCAAAAGGCGTGCAATATAATATCCCTTATGAAAATATGATTATTTATGTAATCAATAAAAATAAATTTTATATATTTTTAGATAATAAATGGTCAGCAATATCATTTGATAAACCAATCATCAGTAAACAAAATTTTGTGGGAATTAAAGATGATTTTACTTTAGCTGAAAATCAAAATTACCAATATTTATACTTAAATGGTAATGCAAATTTAAATTTTGGTAATATTAATCTCCCCTTTTTTACCCTGATTATAAAACAAAATTATCAAAATATCTTTGATCTTAAATGGCAAGATGACATATTATGGCCAAACAAAACAAAAGTTAAAATAAGCAATCAAATAAATGCAATTGACCTATTTTGTTTCTATAAATTACCAGAATCCAGCCATTTCTTAGCTAGCGTAATAAATCAAAATTATCAATATTAATCTAGGCAAATATTATGATCACTTTACTTGCATCTATTGCTGGGTTCATCAGTTCTGTGTTACCAGAAATAGTAAAATATTTTAAAGATATTAATGATAAAAAACATGAATTATCAATTTTTGACAAACAGATAGAATATAATAAATATTCTAATTTAAAAAATCTTGAAGAAATACATGTCTCCCGTGATATCTCAGAACAAGCGTCTTTATATTCTACATATAAAACGGATATTTCATGGGTAGACGCCTTAAATGGCACTGTAAGGCCAGTTTTAGCTTATAGCTTTTTTCTAATGTATGTAGGTGTAAAATATGTGCAATATAAAGCAATATCAGCAAATTATCATCTTATTGAATATATCGAAATTATATGGAGCATTGATGACCAAGCAATTTTTGCTGGAATTATAAGCTTTTATTATGGCCAGCGCACCTTTAAAAAATTATGGAAACTAAAATCATAAAAAATGCATAGATTCACAAGCCAACAAGGCATAAAATTAATAAAATATTTTGAGGGGTTTAAAGCGCAACCTTATGTCTGTAGCGGCGGTTATTTAACAATCGGTTATGGGCATAAATTACTGCCAAGTGACCCTTACAAAAATATCACTATCGAAAAAGCTAACCAAATTCTACAAAAAGACCTGCTCAGAATAGAAAGATCAGTAATCAAATATATTGATGTAGAGATTAATGATGACCAATTTGCTGCATTGGTTTCTTTTACTTTTAACCTTGGTCCCGCTGCTTTGCAGCGCTCAACTTTAAGGCAAAAAATAAATTATGGGTATTTTAACGAAGCCTCCAAAGAATTCCTAAAATGGGTATATGCTGGAGGCAAAAAAATTAACGGGCTAGTGCGCCGAAGAAAGATAGAACGCAATCTATTTAATAGCATCGCTAATTTCTACCAAAATTTAATATAATATTAACAATTTAATTCGGGTTCAGTTTTGGCAATTCTGATTTTGCTTTTTTACTATTATTTTTATTTTTTTTAGTTGCTTTAGCTAATTGCAAAATTTCCTGACAATCTTTTTTTATAAGTTTAAGATCATAATTTTGACCAAAATATAACATACCCTCAAGTTTCTTTACCAAGCCATTACACCGCTCTATTTTAATTTTTTTATTATTATTACTGAGCTTGGTAAAAATCACCTTCAATGATGAATTCTTAGATAAATTTAAATCGTTTTTAGCATAATTTTTTATAAACTGATTTAGTTCTTGCGCCGAGTTGCATGATTCAATATTACCGGGGGAAAAATTAGCAGATTTTTTTTCTACATTAACTTCAGATTTAGACGTTTTATTAGTTTTACTTGGCAAATTTTTATCATCTTCCTTCGCTAAACTCCGATTTTTATTGCTTTTTTTAGGAATAATAAGAATTTTATAAAAAAGCAATATTCCAGTAAAAATAATCAAACCAATAACTATACCAAGCACAAACCACCACCAATTAGCTTTTTCAGCTTTAGGAGAAATCTTGTCAGGCGATTTTATCGCTTGTGACTCAAAAGCTAAGGCAGGGTTAGCACGAATTTTGAGAATTTTTTTCGGTAATTTAGCTTCCTTTATCTTGTCTTCTTTTACATCCCACCATTGCACTTTAATTTCAGGTAAAATAACCTCTCCCTCTTTCTGCGGGATAATATTATAATGATCAATTCGCGTGCCAATAATATTGGTACCATTAATATGATCTTGAGTTACTGGTTTATCAGCATAAACTTTATAATTTTCATGATCAAAAATAAATTTATCCAATGTATTTAACTGACTGCCACCTATACCTTTAGCAATTATTTTAATTTTTCGGCTAATTGGTTTACCAACTAAAAATTCGGTGCTTTCACTCATCTCTTCTTCCATTGTAAGAGATTCCGCAGGAAGCCAATATTTCATCTTGGCAACTGGAGGTAAAATTTCTATCTCTTTTTCTTTCGTCTCTAAGGTAAATCTATCTGAATTAGTTATAATATTGCTCGGTCTGTTCTCTTCAAATACAAAATCAAAAAGGCTAGAGACCGGAGCAGTATCTGTTTCTGTAGTATATCTTCCTGTAATCTTAGTTCTAGGAATTGTGATTTTTCCTGCTCGTAACGGTTTTACTATATAATTAAGCTCAATAACGCTAAAAGATTCCCCTCTATATTTTGTCGAAAATACATTATATGTACCATGCAGTTTTACTGAAGCATTTGGCAACTCTAAAGGTGAAAAAATAACATTATCCACCGCATATTTTGTGTATAATCTTACCTTATAAAAAAATGGTTGAAACAAATAAGGTTTAATATTTGTTACTTTTGACTCAGCAATCAAGGCACCATTCTTAAATGTAGTAGGAAAAGGTTTTGATTTAGTAACTTTAATTTCTATAGCTTCAGTTGCAAGATCCCCTGAATTAGTTTTGATCACTATTTGCGGCACAATTAGCTCTCCTTCTTTTTTTGGCTGCAAAACTAATTTCCATTCTTTGCTTGAAGAAGATTTACCATTAATAATAGTTGTACTGGAATATTGACTTGTTGATACTATATTAAATGATTTTTTTAAAACTGTAAAATTCGGAGAATCAAAACCACTAGCATCAGTTAATTTAAGCTTTAAATTAAGCGTCTGATTAATTGGTAATTCTGTTTTGTCCACTTGAGCTACAAAATCTGCTGCAAATATTTCAAAACAACAAATATTAATAACCAAAAATATTATTATCTTCAAAATTTTATGTGTCTTTACCATGGGTCATTAGTAGGTTTAGTTTGCCTCTTATATGATTCAATATAAAATTGATTTTTTAAAAAATTTTTATCATTCCCAGAAATCAGGTCAAGCAGCTGATTCGCCAAATCATCACTCATAGATCCATCTGCTTTCCCTTCATCACCGCTCTTATCGTCATCAAAATCTCCTCTATCATCTCCACCAGAAGAGTCATCTTCATCTTTTCCACCCTTATCATTTTGTTCATCTTCTCCTTGCTTATCACCCTTATCATTTTGTTCATCATCATTCTCCTCATCTCCGCCTTTATCACTGCTCTCATCATCAGACGCTTCTTCATCATCACCACAAGTTTTATCTTCTTTATCTTCTTTATCTTCTTCATCTTCTTTATCTTCTTTATCCTCGTCATCGCCATCATCGTTACAGCAACTACCGCCTCCGCCAAAAGAATCATCAGGATTATTGGGATTATTCCTTTTTTTCTTATCCTCTTTATCTTCTTTTTCAGTAACAACCATCATTGCCTGAACCACACCAAGATTATGTTTTGCTTTTTCATGATTTGGGTTGTTAGCAAGCAATTCTTTATAAACATCTACAGCTTTTTCAAATTTATCCTGACGTGCTAAAGAATTTGCTAAATTATACATTGCGCTTTCTGCAATCTCTGGCCGCTTATTTTTACAAAATTCCTGTTCTGCTTCTTTAAATCTACCAGCTTTATAATAAGCAACCCCTCTTTTATATGGGTCTTTAAAAATTTCCAAAGCCTCTTTAACATTACCATCTTCTTCCAGCGCTTTTTTTGCAAGCTGCTTATCATTCAAAAAAAATTCATCTAATATATCAACCGCATAAACAGAATTTGCTGAATTAATTAATATAAAAATAATAAAAGGTATAGTAAAATTTTTCCTAAACCAAAACCCTACAAACAATAAAATTGGCAAAAGAAAAAAATAAAATCTTTCTTCAGAATGTTTAGAAAGCTGTCCATCATTTAACTCACTTAAATCAGAACTCTTCAAAGCTTCAATAATCTGAGTAGCATTATCTATCAAATAGCGAGTATCAAAATATTCCCCTCCACCTAAATTACTTAATTGCTGAAGTTGTGATCTATCGAGGCGCGAAATAACCATTTCATCACCACGCTTTATTTTTTTACCAGCCTCATCAGTAAAAACCGTCCCCTGCTCTGTTGCCATACCAAGGACGTGAATTTTTATCTTATGAGCAAATAGATCGGCGGCTATTTTTTGCCAATCATTATCTTGAAAACCACCATCAGATATTACTAAAATATCTTTATTACGCCCTGGTTCCGATAAAAGCATTTGTTTTGCGGTTTGCAAGGCAGATGATAATCTAGTACCTTGCACAAAAATTAAATCTGTGCTCAAAAGAGGTAATAATCTTAAAATATTGCTTGTATCGTCTGTAATAGGGCTCACTATATGGGAATCTGCAGCAAAAGCAACAAGGCCTATTTTTAAGCCATTACTTGCATTAACAATATTCTCTATTTCTTGTCTACTACGCACCAATCTAGAGGGTAAAATATCATTACCATCCATCGATTTTGAAAGATCAAGTAAAATAACTAAATCATCTTCATTCTTATAATTTACAAACTCACTCTCTCCCCATCTTGGGTCAGCCATTGCCGCCATCAAACAAAACCATAAAAAACCTCCTAATAACAGAGCTTTCCATATTGAAATTTCTCCGTTTTTATTTTTTTGTAATAGATGAGGTATTAAATTTTTATCAGCAAATTTTTCTAACTTTTTATTAACCGGGTTAATGAAATAATATTTGCTATATAAAAACCACATAATAGGTATGATAAACAAACCTAAAAACCAATAGCCATTTTCAAAATAAAACTGATTATATTGCATATCTATTCTCCCTAATTAACGGCAAAATACACAATATTAAAAATAAGAAACAAGCGATCCCTAAAGGATATTTATAAAGTGATTTTCTAATACTATATTCCATCACTTCAATTTTAGTCTTCTCAAGTTCATTAATCTTATTATATATTTTATGCAATGTCTTATTATCA
This sequence comes from uncultured Rickettsiaceae bacterium, assembly GCA_964352655.1. Taxonomy (GTDB): domain Bacteria; phylum Pseudomonadota; class Alphaproteobacteria; order Rickettsiales; family Rickettsiaceae; genus Megaera. The sequence goes on along the minus strand of CAYGSI010000023.1, from coordinate 8,976 downwards.
GTTGCTTTGAAATATTGTCCTCCTGTAATTTCTGCTACTTCCTGCAACATATCCTCATCCATAATAATTTCTGTCATAGAAACACTACCATCGGGGTTGAGATAAGGTACTTGATGGCCATTACCTACACCTATACCAATTGTATAAATACGTATATTATAATGTTTGGCAATTCTAGCTGCTTCCAATGGAGGAATATTACTTGCATTATCAGTGCCATCAGTCAGTAAAATTATAATTCTTGATTTTTCTGGTTTAGATTTTATTTCTTTCACCGCAACACCAATTGCATCACCGATAGCAGTCGAAAAACCTGCCATACCAGTAACTGCCTGATTTAGCATGTTACTTACAGCTATTATATCAAAAGTGATTGGCATTTGTAAATAAGCATATTCACCAAATAAAATGAGGCCCACCCTATCACCTTTTCTATCTAAAACAAATTGGCTTACCACCTTTTTAGTAACATCAAGGCGGGTTATTCTATTAGTTGTTGTTGAAAAATCCAATGCCTCCATTGAACCAGAAATATCAACGGCAAGCATTATATCATAACCTTCTTTTTCATTAAAACTCATTTGCTCAACAAGCTGAGGACGCATCAACGCTAACACTAAAGATATCCATAAAAGAGAAAATAAAACAATAAATAGCAATTTCGACTTAGATTCCCTTGCTTTTAACATACCAAATGCATTACTTAATCTTGTAATGGCAGGAAAAATAATTTTAGGAGAATTGTTAATATTTTTTTGATTTGCAGGTAACAAATAATATAAAATCAAAGGAACAAAAAGCAACAAAGCCAGCCATGGCCAATAAAATAAAAACATTATTTTACCCAATTTTTTGTTGCTAAAATTAATTTTACTAAACTAGAGATATCAAAATTTTTATCCCTTGATGCAAAAACATCTTTAGTCAAAATAACGCCATATTTTGGCCAATTAAACCCAGCAGGATCATGCTTTTGAAGCCAAACAAGCCACTTATTTCCTATTAAGCTAGCACAATCTTCTCGTGAATATTTATGCATTGCAATTCGCCGCAATATTTCTGATAACTCAATAGCAAAATCCCGAGCATTATTTTGCTCCACATTATATTGCATCTGATCTAATCTTCTGAAAATTTCACCCTTCCAACTTAAATTCCATGCTCTTTTTTTTAAATATAAAATAACAGAAATTATTAATAATAAGAAAGCTAAAATTATAATCAAAGAAACTCCCAATGATGGCGGCCACCAAGAAACTTCATCAAGCCCATCAATATCACGCAGGCGCTGAAGCATCATATCGTGAAGACCTTTAGCCATTTCTTTCTGTAATTCTTTGTTTTTGACTATTTCTTGCATATTATTTATTTTAAGTAAACTCGAATAAATGGGTAATATGAAATAAATCCCGATATTAAAACATTTTATTTAAATATACGCAAGATCTAAAATAGCTCTAGCTGCTTTTTCAGACGGCAAAATTTCCCTCTGAAACCCCATTTTTTGCAAAATAGAATATGATTTAGATAATTGCTGCTTTGCTAAATATTTATCAGAGAGTAGCTTATCTATAGAATGAAAGATATTTTGAGCATTAAAATTTGTTTGGATCAATTCAGGTATAATTTCACGATTAGCAATTATATTAATAAGATTTGCATATTTTACTTTTATTATCATACGTAAGATTAAAAATGTTAAACTATTTAACTTATAACCGATTATTTGAGGTGTGCCGCAGCAGGCAATCTCAAGTGTGTTAGTACCAGATTTTGCAAGCGCAACATCACTTGAGGCGAAAATTTTTAACCTATCTGTAGAAACACTAAATCCAAACTCAGCATCCTGTAAATGTTTAAAAATATCATCAATATAATTATTATTAGGCTGAATAAAAATTGCCTTAAATTGATATTTTTTGGCAAGTAAATTAAGAGCAGACTTAATAATTGGCATATGATTTAGAATTTCCCCTTTTCTACTACCAGGAGTTATGCATATTTGCTTTATATCATTAGCAACAAAACTATTATCTTTAATAGGGAAATCTTGTTCTAAAATCGGATGACCAATAAACTCACTATCTAACCCATATTTTGTAAAATATGGAGGTTCAAAAGGTAATAAGGTTAATAATTTATCGTAAAGCTTAGCATATTTTTTAGCCCTTCCCTCTTTATAAGCCCAAACAGACGGAGCAACAATATGTATCAATTTTATTTGCGGAGCAAGTTTTTTTACTTTTTCTGCCACACGGAAAGTAAAGCCAGGTGAATCAATAGTTATTAACAAATCAGTTTTTTTTGTTATCACATCCTGTACAGTAGACTCAATCAAGCTTTTAATACGCATAATATGGGGTACAACCTCAACAAAACCCATTAAATTAATTTGTTGAAAATCAAATAATGAATCAATTCCTTGTGATTTCATTAAATCACCACCAACGCCAAAACACTCAAATTCGCTTGAGTTTTTTTCCTTTGATTTGATAGCTTTTATGACCTTATAACCTATAAAATCCCCAGAAAACTCACCTGCAATAAAATAAAGCTTCATCCACCAATATTAACAAATTACTAAAAATTCACTCTAAACCTAAATGCCCCTTGATGTCCAATAAATTTTTTAGCTAAATTTAAATCATAACCAAATACATAACAGGGCGATTAAATTCTCTGAATTAAGAGGTTAAGAAAAGGGGCTAACTCTGAGCAGCTTTTTATACTTTTATTTGCTAAATCGTTTTTTACAAATACATGCATTTCTGAAGTAATTATTTTATCATCCCTTAAAAATGGAGGACTTGAAAATCTGGCATTGCTAACGGTTATAAAAATTAATTTCTGTTGCTTGTAAACTTAACATCTACCTATGTTAATTTTTCCATCTATTATGAAACCAAAACCATTGCGGTGGATTTTCAATAATCCACCGCTCTATATTTTGATTAATTTTTAACATTATATTATAAACATCTTGTGCCTTATTTTCAGTTATATTACACTCTAATTTTGGATGAATAATTGCTTCAAAATGGCTATTTTCAAGCCTAATTAATTGACAAGGAATTATTGGATATTTATATTGTAAACTCAATTTAGCAATAGCATGTGCAGTCATTGCTGGATGATTAAAAAAAGGCACCTCAATACCATCATTCATTTTCTGATCAACCAACATACATATTGAATAGCCGTTTTTGATAGCCTTTACCAAATCTTTTGCCCCGCTTGCCCCTTTTGGAATCATTAAAATATCTTTATTATCATTTCTTGATGAAAATAATGTTTTATCGACGTAAGGATTATTTAATTTACGATAAATAATAGCAAATTTAGGATAAATATCCGTGATACTTCTAATAACAAAATCCCAATTTGCACTATGTGATAAAAACATTAGAAATGGTTTTTGCTCTTTTACATAATCAGCAACATTTTTTAAGCCAGTTAATTTACAACGCTGATTCATTTCAGCTTTTGAAAATTCATGAATAAAAGGAAATTCACCAATATATTTACCAAAATTATCCCAGGTTAAATTAAGCGTTTTATCAAAATTTATTTTTGTCCCAAAAACCTTTTCCATATTTTTCTTAGCTATTTTATTTGCGCCAATTTTAGGCCCGATTGACCTGGCAATATAGGCGCAAAAATTTACTGAATTTTTAAAACCTATTAATTTTAAAAACCAAATAAATATAATAAATATAACATATTCTAATCGATATTTTAGGTTCTTATAAAATTTTTTCATAAATCAAATTAGTAAACTCGTTTTCATTATTAATGTTTAGTGTAATTTTAGTATAAATTATTTTATTTTTATATTGTTCTGGCAATTTAATATAATCTTTTTCTGTCGTAATTAATATAGCATCTTTTTTTTTTGCCAAAGTAACTAATTTTTGTAAATCATTTTTGCTATAATCATGATGATCTGGAAAGGAGATAGATTTTACAATTTGTAAATTATTTAATTTTAATAATGAATAAAATTTTGTAGGATTTCCAATACCAGCAAAAGCAATATATTTATTTTGTTTATTTATTTTACTTACAATTTTAGTGGATGCAGTAAAAAATGGTTTCTTACTTAATTTAACTTGATTCAACAGCGAAGATTGTTGATCAATATTTTGGCCAATCATGCAGATGATATCGCTTTTATTTAAAGCAGAGCTTAAAGTTTGACGTAAATTACCAGATGGGAAAATATACTGATTAGTAAAATGTTGGTCAGGGCTGAGCACTAAAATTTGTAAATCTTTATATAATAAGGGATTTTGCATACCATCATCTAAAATCACTATTTGGGGATTTAATTTTTTAATTAATTTTAATGAATATTTAAGTTTTTTTGCAGCTATTACATCACCAAATTTGCTCAACAAAACTGATTCATCTCCCAACTCTTTTGCATCTTCATGATTCAGAGATGTAAATTTTTTAATTAATTTTGCTTTTTTAATTTTTCCTCTATAGGCTTTAGTAACAATTACCAAGGAGATTTTGTGCTTAAGTAATATTGTAGCAAGTTTAGCAACTAACTGTGTTTTACCAGCTCCGCCCAAGGTAATATTACCAACACAAATCACGGTTTGTGGCAATTTAATTTGCTTAATATATAGGCTACGTAAATAACCTAAAAACATATATATCCAGGATATTGGCATTAACAATTTCGCTAGCCAATTTTTACTCAACCAAAAAGCTGGTGGTTTTAGTTTAATCATAAATTAATTTTATATTATAGATTTTTTTCAATTTGCTCTAAATATGTTGTTAAAATTTGTTCTCTATTATCAACATATTTTATTGCATTTTTTTTATATTCTTTGGCTATATAGGCATGATTTTTATCTATAAAAAATATTATCTTCTCCTCGAGATTAGCTGCATCAATAATTTGAATTGCTGCTTTTTTCTTAATCATTTCATCGGCAATATTCTGAAAATTACTCATATTAGGGCCAATTATAATCACATTATTAAAATAAGCTGGCTCAAGTAAATTATGCCCTCCTCTTTTAAACGAACCACCAATAAAAACAACCTCAGATAAACTATAAAATATACCTAGTTCACCAAAACTATCGACTATATGTAAATTCTTATTTAAATCGGGTATTTTATTTTCTGATCTAAACGAATAAGTTAAATGCAATTTTTGACAATTACTCGCTAATTCTTGCCTTCGTTCTGGATGTCTTAAAATAATAACAGGATAAATATTTAATTCCAACGCTTTAAGCCGTTTAATAATTTTCAAGATGATTTCTTCATCTTCAATATGAGTGCTAGAAGCGACAAAAACTGTCTTTGTTGCAAAAATATTTCGTAATAAACGTAACTCTTCTTTATTGATTTTCAACTCTTGGTTAACAAATTTTAAATTACCGATATTAATTAAATTATTACAGTTTAGTTTTTGATATTTTTTAAAATCTATATTACTTTGAGCAGCTATAAGTGAAAAAGACTTGATAATCTTTTTAAATAAATAAGGAAGTTTTTGCCAATTATAAAAAGATTTATCAGAAAGCCTAGCGTTTAAAAGCAGTAATTTACAATTTCGAGATGAAACGATACTAAGTGCAGGCCATAGTTCAGATTCAATAAATATACCGATATTAGGCTGCCAATAGCTATGGAATCTTTTGATAATCAACCAATTATCTACAGGAGTAAATTCATGCTTTGCAAGAGAAAATAATGATTTTTTAATTATAGCAGCGGAAGATAAAGTACCAGTTGTAACCAAAAAATCAATTGTGCTATGTCTTTTTCTTAATTCTTTAACCAGCGTTATTGCGATCATCGATTCACCAACGCTAGCAGCATGCAACCATATCAAATTCTTACCTGCAGGGGGTTTTTGGTTTTTATAAAAACCAAATCTACTTTTAATAGCTTGTAGATTTTCTTTACCCTTAACTAACCTAAACAATAATATTACAATATAACATGGTAATAAAACTGTACTGAGTAAGTTATAGGCAAAGATTAGCAGCATAGTATTTAAAAAAGATTGAAAGCAGAACTATAACAAATATTTTTTGCTAGGTCAAAGCTTCCTCTTATACAATCTTTGACATTGCTAAAGAAGTATAGATAATATATCTTTCAAGAAAAGCAAGATGAGATGAGTCTGTGAGTCTGTCATAGAATTTTTATACTATAGCTTTGTTCAATACTCGTTGCCATTTGATAACAAGATGAAAAATCTCTTATCCAGTATATTGCGGATTCGATACTTCTTCTACTCTTTCAATGGAGCTTATTCCTAAACCTTCTAGGTACATTTTGATTATTTTTAAACGCTTATCCATTCCGCGCCTTAATCTACCATAACCTTCGCTATAATTACAGCTGCAATTTTTGCATTTGTATCTTTGTTTGCTATGCTTTGTCTTCCCGTTTTTTACTAATTCATTGTTACCACATCACTTGCATCTTTTCATAATAATCACCTTTTTTTAGGCCATCTTATTATTTTCTAATAATCTTGTCTATACTTCTTTAGCAATGTCCAATCTTTGATAAAATTATAATTTATAAAAAATAAAGACTTCCTTTTAACCCTAGATGGTTGATAAACACATCCTATGAATCATTAAAAATAACTCCGAAACTACCTGCCAAAAATTAAATTGTCCAATCAAGAATTTTTTATATTTTTAGCAAGTAGCATTATGAAACATAATAGTTTCTACCTTTAGCTGTTAAGTCTATTAATTATCAATTATTTCTTCTTGAGAGACACCTATCACTTCTTGACTTTCATCCGAAAATTTATATTGATCGCTATAAACAGGAAGAGCTTCATATTCTTCATTTGTTAAATTATCATTGTTAAGATTTTCAAAATTAGTCTTGTTTTTAAAATCTTCTAAAGACTCTGCAATAGCTTTTTCTAACTGCGCTTGCTCTTCTTTTTCTAACTGCTCTTGCTTAGATATTTCTAATATTTTTTCTAACTGCGCTTGCTCTTCATTAACAATATTTAAGTTATTGTTATTATTAATTTTTAAAGACTCTGCAATAGCTTTTTCTAACTGCGCCTGCTCTTCATTAACAATATTTAAATTATTGTTATTATTATCTTCTTCATTATCATTACTGGCTTCTATAATTTCTAATAAATCATTTGGGATATAAAAATGTTTAAAAATTGCTTCAGCAGTGTGTATATTTTTTGTTCTTTTTACAAAGTTTATTTCGCTTTCTCCGTTACATTCTCCAAACATATCTCCATCCAAATTCAATCCTTCAGTAGCATAATCTTTTACTGACTTTGCAAAAGCTTCAGCATTAATGTTATTTTGACATTTAGCAACATAAAATAACATAGCCCTACCATGAAAATTTAAATTTAAATACTCATCTTTGATGTTATCAAAACCATATTCACTTATTTTACCAATTAAATTCAATGCTGCTTTAAGTTGTTCAACTCTTACATTTTTGTTGTAATCCTTACTGTAAAACCACTCAGTTAAAACTGGCTCAGTCCCGTTAGAGAGCATGTATGCTGGTGAACCAATAAAAAAAGCTTCCTTTCCATTATGATTTTTTACTTCTACGCCATAATTTTTAGCAAGTGTTTTAAAATGCTCTAGATCATTATTTGAGACTGAATGTATCCAATCAAAACTTTTAGTTTCAAATTTTTTTGTCTCTTTATTTACTTGTTTTCCTATTTTCTTCAAGCCTTTCTTAAATTTTTTCATAAACAACCTTTTTATTTAAAATTATATTATCATGTATAAAAAATAATATAATAATTGTTAATATTTTACAAGTATTTTTTAAGAAAAATTTTTAAATATACTTTTTAAATAAACGTTTATTCATTAATATAGGATATATTTTAGAAATAACGGGCTCTAAACCCGTTATTTTATGAATTTTTAAAATGATCCATTATGGTTGTTATCGTCTTTATCATAACTTTGATGATCTAATGAACCACCATCATCATCGAATCTATTTTCTTGATCATCACCATCTTGTTTAGGTGTTTTATCAATTTGGTCTTTCTGATCAATTTCTGTTAGCCACCCTTGAGAATTGTCTATATCTTCATCATAATCTGCATTATTATCCACTATATTATCTTCTGTATTTTCAACTTGACTAACCCAGCTAGTTTCTTCTGACGACCCTATATCTTCATCATTTTGATAATATTTTTGTTCTGCGTTACTATCTTGATTAGCTTTATCAAAGAATTCATCATTATACGATGTCACTTTAACATCAACCATAACATCATTATAATCTCTATTACCCTCTCCATATAAATCCTCAAAGTTAATTTGACCATTATTATCATAAGAATGACTAAAATGATCATCTGGATTAAGCTTAGGATCAGAAAAATATGCAGAAACTCCATTATCTATTATAGTTTCTCCTTCTGTGCTAATCGGAATCCATTCATCATTAATATTTAACTGAAAACTTACTGGAGTACCATCTTGTATATTTTGGTTTGGCAAGTCTCCATTCGGAATCATAAAAAATCCTAATGTTTCTGCACCTTCTGGGATATCATTCTGTGAATAATTAACAATAACACTATCTCCTATTCCTGAATTTTCCTGAACGTTGACCAAATCAATTGCTCCTGAAATCGGATTACCCTGACTATCGGCAAAATAATGACCAAATGAATTATTATAACCGCTATATGACACAATCGAATCAAGAGTAATTGATACACCGCCCTCCTGAGGTACCGCATAATTACCATTATCGAGCTGAATAGGATGTTCAACATCATCATATTTATCTTGATGCTGAAAGGATTGATGCGAATCATTGTCATCATCTTTAGCCTCAAACTTATTACGCTCACCATCTTCATCATCATCATCATCGTCGTCATCATCGTCATCATCATCATCATCATCGTCATCGTCATCGTCATCATCATCGTCATCGTCATCGTCATCGTCGTCATCATCA
>CAYGSI010000022.1:0-20540 GCA_964352655.1 uncultured Rickettsiaceae bacterium | reverse complement strand
CAAGCTGTGTATTTTTGCAACAAGCTGTGCATTCCCCTGATATTTTGGCAAACTGGCCAAAATAGATAAAAGTAGTTATGGTTGGTTCATGGGCTTTAAATTACATCTCATTATTAACGACAAAGGGGCAATTTATGAATCTTGAACATTCCAGACATAGAAGCCCTGTTAATTTCGTTGTTCATGTGCTCGCTTGTATTAACAGCTACTCTCTTGCTAAAATCTCTAACCAAAGAGATTTCTTAGCTCCTTAATTCTCCTTCCTTATCCTTAACTGGCGTTATGACACTCCGCGTAATCTTGCATCCACTAAACGATTCTACGCCAGATAACATCGATAGCAAGCTTGCTGCCTACTAATGTTATAAAGTTGTGACGTTGATTTCTTGGAGATCGTGGATCGTTTACTTTTTCAAAAAATTTACCTATATATTCTTGCATTTTTTAACTCTCTTTGAAGTTGAAAATGCTAACACTTCTTACTTGCCTTTTATACAATTATTTTTTAGTGCCTAGGCCTTGAGCAATGCTGACATAGTATGCTAAATATGTTGTTGAAAAAATCAATATACAATATCTGTGGTGCAATAAAAAAATCACCCCCTGTACAACCATATTTCTAAAAGAAAAATAACAAGTTATAGCAAAAAATAAACTACAGATAAATACTATATATAGTGTGTCAAGTAAAAAAATCTACAATATATGTAAAAATATTTATTGAATTCTTGGGTCACTTTAGTAATATCATTAATTAAATAAGAGCGGGTAAGTATTCCACATTTAAACTTACTTATTAATAGTTTTAACAACTCAAATTAAGAATTAAATTATGACTAAAACTGTAAAAAATAAATATGAGATAAAAATTGATAGAAGCAGAGATAGCTTGCTAAGTGAGTTTGGTAAAGCAGTGCTGAAAGATCGTTATTTAATTAAGGGTGAAGATTATCAAGATTTATTTTCAAGGGTTGCAAGTTATTATGCAGATAACGTAGAGCATGCAAATAAAATTTATGATTATATGAGTAAATTACATTTTATGCCCGCAACTCCTATACTGAGCAATGGTGGAACAGATAGAGGCCTACCAATTTCTTGTTTTTTAAATGAAACAGATGATAGTTTAGAAGGGATTGTTGACCTTTGGAATGAAAATGTATGGTTAGCTTCTAGAGGTGGTGGGATAGGAAGCTATTGGGGTAATGTACGTTCGATTAATGAAGTTGTACGTGGTAATGGCAAAACATCTGGAATTATTCCATTTTTAAAGGTACAAGATTCAATGACTTTGGCTATTTCTCAAGGATCACTACGTCGTGGGAGCGCCGCTGTTTATCTGCCGATTGATCATCCTGAAATAGAGGAATTTATTGACCTTAGAAGACCAACAGGAGGGGATGTAAATCGCAGAGCCCTTAATTTGCATCATGGCGTAGTAATTCCCGATAATTTTATGCATGCTGTTGAAGAAGGTCAGATGTGGGAGCTAAAAAGTCCACATGATGGTTCAGTAATTACTAGCGTTAGAGCTAGAGATTTATGGGCTAAATTGCTAACCACAAGAATTGAAACTGGTGAGCCTTATATTTTATATATTGATGCTGTAAATAAAAATATACCTGAACATCATAAAAAATTAGGACTAAAGGTAAAGATGTCTAATCTTTGTTCGGAAATTACTTTGCCAACAGGAATTGATCATTTAGGCAAAAATAGAACAGCAGTATGTTGCCTATCTTCACTTAATCTTGAGTATTATGAGCAATGGAAAGAAGATAAAGAGTTTATTCCTAACATTATGCGTTTTTTAGATAATGTACTTGAAGATTTTATTAAAAAAGCGCCACCTAGCATGGCTAAAGCTAAATATTCTGCAATGCGTGAACGTAGTGTCGGCCTTGGCGTTATGGGGCTGCATTCATTTTTGCAATCACAGAATGTTTCCATGGAATCTGTGATGGCAAAAGTTTGGAATAAAAAAATATTTGAATATATAGATAAAGAGGTAAATAATGCTTCAATTTTACTAGCTGAAGAAAGAGGCGCTTGTCCAGACGCAGAAGAAGTTGGAGTAAAAGAGCGCTTTAGTAATAAAACTTCCATCGCTCCTACTGCTTCTATTTCTATTATTTGTGGCAATTCATCACCGGGTATTGAGCCTTTTGCAGCAAATAGTTTTACACAAAAAACTTTGACTGGATCTTTTACGGTAAAAAATAAAAATTTAGTTAGATTGCTTGACAAAAAAGGTTTTAACACTGAGCAAGTTTGGTCATCTATTGCTACGCATGAAGGGTCTGTACAACAACTTACTTTCCTCTCTGATCATGAAAAAGAGGTATTTAAAACTTCTTATGAAATTGATCAAAATTGGATTATTGAACTTGCGGCAGACAGAACACCTTACATTTCACAAGCACAATCATTAAATGTATTTATGCTGGGAGATATAAGTAAAAAATACCTCCATGATATCCACTTTAAAGCTTGGAAAAAAGGTATAAAATCAATGTATTACTCTAGATCAACTTCTATTCAAAGAGCCGACAAAGTATCGCATTCCGTGTCAATTGATGCTGCAATGATAGAACTTGAAAAGAAAAATAATGCCCAAGTTAATGAAACAAATGATAGCCCATATGAAGAATGCTTGGCTTGTCAGTAAATAAAATGAATTTGAAATTAAATTAAAGGAGATTAAACAATGTCGTTATTATCAGCTAAACCAATATATAAACCTTTTGCCTATCCTTGGGCATATGATGCTTGGCATATTCAGCAAAAAATTCATTGGCTACCAGAAGAAGTGCCTCTTGCTGATGATGTTAAAGATTGGAAATATAATTTATCACCAGGTGAGAAGCATCTCTTAACTCAAATATTCCGCTTTTTTACTCAAGCTGATATAGAAGTAAATAATTGTTATATGAAGCATTATTCACAAGTATTTCAACCTACGGAAGTACAAATGATGTTAGCTGCTTTTTCAAACATGGAAACAGTACATATCGCAGCTTATTCACATTTACTTGATACAATTGGTATGGATGAAAGCGAATATCAAGCTTTTATGAAATATAAAGAAATGAAAGATAAATATGATTATATGCAAAAATTTGGTGTTGAAACTAAGCAGGATATTGCAACTACTCTAGCAGTATTTGGTGCATTTACAGAGGGTCTACAGCTTTTTGCTTCTTTTGCTATTTTGCTAAATTTTCCACGTTTTAATAAAATGAAAGGGATGGGCCAGATTGTTACTTGGTCTGTAAGGGATGAAACTCTGCATACGAATTCTATAATTACTTTGTTTAAGACTTTTGTTCAAGAAAATCCAGAAGTATGGACAGAAACTTTAAGAAGTAGGTTATATGAAGCCTGCGCGACTATAGTTCACTTTGAAGATGCTTTTATTGAACTTGCTTTTGAGGTAGGCGGTATTGAGGGCTTAACAGCAAGGGAAGTAAGACAATATATTCGATATATTGCTGATCGTAGATTAATGCAACTTGGTCTTAAGGAAATATATTTAGTAGATAATAATCCTCTACCATGGCTTGATGAAATGCTAAATGGCGTAGAGCATACTAATTTCTTTGAAAATAGAGTAACAGAATATACTAAGGCCGCAACTTCTGGAACTTGGGATGCAGTATTTGATGGAATTGATAAAAAAGAAAAAATTACTAGCTAATAAATTTAATATTTAGTTTTACAGAACCAGAGGCTAATAATAATACCAAGCATAATATTAAGGTAGCAGGCTAAGATATATATTGGATTCTGATAAGCAATTTTTTGGAAAGTAAAATGTAGATATATAATCGATATTAATGGTATTACAGCAAAGAGAATTTGTCTGATATTTGATTTTCGGTTATAAGACAAGGATAAAAATATGCTGAGTGCTAAAAATGTTAAACAATAGTTAAATAATGGCCAGATCAATCTTTGATGGCCATCAACTATTAGTCGCTCTTTTTTTTCTTGAGACATTGAACTATCTTTATTCCAGAACATTTCATGGATATATAATCCCTTTTTATTTCTATTATTAATAATATTTTTTTTACTATTTATTTCGAAGAATAAATTATCAAAAAAAAGTTTTGTTAAATTTCCATTTTTATCAAAACAATGTCTAAAACCATCTTGTAGATGGAAGATTGGTTTTTGTTCATCTGATATAATTTTTCCTAATTTTGCAAATAAAACAGATTTTTGTTCAGAAATTTTATTATCAAACAATATTATACCTTCCAAGACATTTTCTTCATTTTTATTATTAACATAAATGGTCACATATTTTGATATTTGATTAAAAGTTTTTTCAGTTATAATGTTTGAAACGTAGGTTTCACGAAAATGATTCAAATCAGTTTGCATTTTATTATAAGATAAGGGCACCAGATATAGAGAAATATAATAAGCAAAAATAGTTATAATAGTAGCAACTAATAAAGCAGGTTTGGTAATGGTAAAATTGCTAAAGCCACTAGTTTTAAAAATAATTAACTGATTTTCATATTGTAAATTATTATAAACATATATAGTAGCTAAAGCTGTTATTATGGGAGATATTGTTAAAAATAACGAAGGTAAAACTAACAATGTTAGTTTGAAAAACTGATTTATAGCAATCCCTTTTTCAATCAAATATAATAATTTAAATATCTGTGTTATCCAAGTTAGAGTTACTAACACACAGCTAAAAGTGAAAATATGGGATAATATAGATTTTATTATATATTTTTTATAAATTAACATTAAATTCTCGTTTATCTATATTGGGCAATCAGTACTCTATCATTGCCTGCTATATCTTGTAAAAGTTTGATATTAGTAAATTGATTATCCTCGAGTATGGCAATTACTTTTTGCGCTTGGTTAAAACCAATTTCTAAAAATATTTTACCATTTTTTTCAAGAAATTTATTGGCTTTAGCTATTATATTATAATAGCATGCAAGCCCGTTAGCTTCGGCAAATAACGCAGATTTTGGCTCATATTGAATTGCTTCTTTTGACATATAAGATTGTTCATTTTCTGCGATATAGGGCGGATTACTAACTATTATATCAAATTTTTCTACTACATCTAACAAATTATTGTACCAATTGCTTTTTACAAAATTAATTTTACTTGCCACTTTATTTAATTTTGCATTTTTAGTTGCTAATTTAAGGGCTTTTGCTGAAATATCGAGCGCTGTTATTTTACAATATTTTATATTAGCTGCCATTGATATAGCAATCACACCGCTTCCTGTGCCAAGATCTAATATATTTATATTTTTATTTTGATAGTTTTTTAAATATTCTTGAATTACTTCATCAACTAGCATTTCGGTTTCTGGCCTTGGAACTAAGACATTTTTATCTACTAAAAATTTTAAGCTATAAAATTCTTTCCAACCAATTATATATGCTATTGGTTCATATAATTTACGGCGATTAATATATTTAATAAATTGACTTTTTTCATTATTAGAAATTTCTTTATCATAATTTATAAAAATATTAGATGAGTCTATTTTTAGGATATCTGCCAGCAAAATTCTTGACTCCAAGAATGCCGATTCAGAATTTAGTATTCTGGCCCCTAGAGCTAAAATATCGCTTATTTTATTGATATTACTCATAAAAATTTTATTCTTTATAAGTAATTTTCAATTGCTTTATATTTCTTGGGGTTGAAGTTACTATTTCTACAGTTATTTTATTATTGATTTTTATCACTTCTCCTTTTGCTGGAATTTTACCTAATTTTGCCAAGACCAAACCACCAATAGTGTCAAATTCATCTTCTTCTTTGCTAAGTTTAGTAGAAATAATTTGTTCTAACTCTTTTATCTCCATTCTAGCATTTACTATTAATTCACCATCATGCAAAATTCTAACATTATTAGTATCTAAATCTGCATCATGTTCATCATCGATTTTGCCAACAATTGCTTCAATAATATCTTCTATTGTTACTATGCCATCAGTACCGCCATATTCATCAACAATAACAGTAATATGTGTACGTTGAATTTGCATTTGCCTGAGCAAATCAACTAGCTTCATTGAATGCGGAGAAACTAAATGTTTCCTAGTAATCTTTTTTAAATTAAATTTTCTTGATTTGGCAATTGTTTCAAACAAATCTTTAATATGCACAAAACCAATAATTTGATCTAAATTTTCCTTATAAACAAGTGTTCTAGTATGAGTATTCTTAACTATTACCTTTTTTAACTCCTCCAGTGTTATATCATGCCGCACAGCTATTATATCGGCTCTTGGAATCATTACATCATCAGCATTTTTTTCAGCAAAACCACCAAGATTTTCAACGATAACAGATTCTTCGTGCAAATTTTGCAATGACGAATCAAATTGCTGTGAATTTGTTATAGAATAAGATTTTATTTTCTTATTAAAGAATTTTTTCATGATTAAATTAAGAATTTTTCTTAATCGCGAGGGCTCATCTAGATCAGTCTTTTGGGGCATAAAACCATACTTAGTTTACTGTAGCATAAATTATGATATATGGTAAATTATTTGCTACTAATATGCAAGAGATTTTCGATTTGTTAATATAGACATCGCTAAATAACTAGTTTGTAGTAAATTGTTTATTGCACCAAAAAAGCAGCAAGTGTTAGATTATATAACAGCTGGGTGATGGTGGGCGGTAGAAGACTCGAACTTCCGACCTCTACGATGTCAACGTAGTGCTCTAACCAACTGAGCTAACCGCCCGATAACGTTTTATTTAACTCTATTTATTTTAAAATTCAAGTTTTTAATTTGAATTTTAAAATAAAATCCACTAAAAAGTCTATGTAAAATCAAACAAAAAATTTCATGAACAATAATTTGAAACAAAAATTAGAAAATAATGAGCAGACATTAAAAATAGCTTTAGATGGACCATCAGCTTCAGGTAAAGGAACAATTGGCAGAATCTTAGCTAAGCAGTGGAATTTACAATATTTTCAATCCAGCCTAATATATCGAGGGTTAGCATTTTTATGTTTACAAAATAACCTTGAAATAAATGATATAGAGCAAATTATTACATTATCCAAACAAACAAATATTATGGATTTGGTAAAAAAGATTGATCTACAACAAGAAGAAATAGGCATCTATACCTCTAAAATATCGACTATTGAAGCAGTAAGGTCAAATTTAACAATGCAATTAATGCAAATTGCCCATGATTATCCTAGGATAATCATGGAAGGTAGAGATATAGGCACTGTAGTATTTCCAGAGGCTGATTTAAAAATCTTTATTGACGCTGATGTAAATCAGCGAGCTATGAGAAGATATAAACAGTTGCGCTCAGAAGGTAAAGAATGTATAATGAATGAAGTTTTGAAGTTGCTAAAAGAACGTGATGCGCGTGATTCTTCACGCAAAATTGCCCCTCTTATTGCAAGCGATGATGCGCTGGTTATTGATACAAGCGATTTATCCCCGCATGAAGTGATTTCAAAAATAGAAGACTATGTTGTTAGTTAGGGCTTTAAATATGAGTTTTGTATTGTATTTAAAAAATATTTGGGCATAAAGCTGTAGCTGACTTTGTTTAACCATAAGGCTATAAATTTTGCCTACTTAATAAATAGCCGAAAAAATAATTAATTATGTTAAAAAATAAAAAATTTATTCCTCAATTAAATGATATAACACCGTCTAATGAAGATTTTGCTTCAATGCTTGATAGCGTTGATATAAGCCATGTAAAAGAAGGTGTTGTTGTTAAAGGCCAAGTTGTTGAAACTAATAATGACGTGATAGTCGTTGATGTAGGTCTAAAAAATGAAGGAAGAATATCTGTTTCAGAATTTCAACTAACGTCAGATAAAACATTGCCTAAAGTAGGTGATATTGTTGATGTTTATGTGGAAAGAATAGAAGGAAGAAGAGGGACTATCCTGAGTAGAGAAAAAGCTGTTAGGGAAGAGTCATGGGGTAAGCTTGAAGAGTTATTTGAAAAGAAAGAAAATGTTAATGGTACCATATTTGGTAGAGTCAAAGGTGGTTTTACTGTTGATTTACAAGGTGTTGTGGCTTTCTTACCGGGTAGTCAGGTTGATGTTAGACCGATAAAAGACCCTACTTCAATAATGAATATTGAGCAACCATTTCAAATTTTAACCATGGATAAGAAGCTTGGTAACATAGTTGTATCAAGGAGAGCAATTTTGGAAGAGTCTCGCTCTGAAGCTAGGGATGAAATGTTAGCTACAATAAAAGAAGGCATGGTGTTAGATGGTGTCGTTAAAAATATTACTGATTATGGTGCATTTATTGATCTTGGTAGTTTAGATGGTTTATTACACGTAACTGACATTTCATGGAGCCGGATAAATCATCCATCTGAGGTGTTAAGCTTTGGTCAAGAAGTTAAAGTTATGGTTATAAAATATAACGAGGATACGAAAAGAATATCTCTGGGTATGAAGCAGTTAGATGCGAATCCTTGGGAAAATATTAAAGAAGAATTTGCTATCAATAAAGTTATGAAAGGTAAGATTACTAATATAGCTGATTATGGTGCTTTTGTTGAGTTAAAAGATGGTATTGAAGGTTTAGTTCATTCATCAGAAATTGCTTGGGGTAAGAATAATCAAAATCCTAAAAAATTGCTTACCATTGGTCAGGAAATAGAGTTTATGATTTTAGATGTTGATACTGAGAAAAATAGAATTTCTTTAAGTATTAAGCAATGCCATGATAATCCTTTAGTAAAATTTGCAAAAGAAAATCCGGTAGGCAGTGTAATTAAAGTGCCAATTAGAAATATCACTGATTTTGGTATGTTCGTTGCTATTGACGATAATAATGATGGTATGATTCATGAGAGTGATATTAGTTGGGATGGAAATGGTGCAGAGTTGCTTAAAAATTTCAATAAAGGTGATATTATTGAATGCAAAGTGTTAAATCTTGACGTCGAAAAAGATAAGGTAGCGCTTGGTATAAAACAGCTGACAGAAAATCAAAATACAGCAAGTCATGATTTTAAGAAAAATATGGTAGTTACTTGCATCGTTATGTCAGTTAATGATGATGGTATTGAAGTAAATATTGATGATAAAGTTAATGGTTATATCAAAAGAAATGACCTTGCCCTTGAAAAATCAGAGCAGAAGCCTGACCGCTTTGCAGAAGGTGATCGCTTAGATGCTAAGATAATTTCTATTGATAGGTCTAATAAAATTGCTTTATCCATCAGAGCTTTAGAAAATGATGAGCGTAAAAAAGCCATCAAAGAATATGGTTCTACAGATAGTGGTGCAAGTTTAGGAGACATATTAGGAGTAGCCTTAGGGGAAAATAAATCAGAAGAAAAGCCAAAAAAATAAAGAGTTCAACAGTTTTTATGGTGCCGCTAGGGAGAGTTGAACTCCCGACCTCATCATTACCAATGATGTGCTCTACCACTGAGCTATAGCGGCACTAATTGTTAAATTTAACTTATACCTACTAACTGTACTATTATTGACTATAAGTTACTTAAGTGATAATTTACACATAATAGCTATTTGGTCAAGAAAAATTTAAAATGCAAAATCAGAATAAAAGCTCTAATACGGATGAAAAACGTACTAAATTATCTAACGCGTTAAAACAAAATTTATTAAGAAGAAAGGTTGGTAAAAAAAAATCAGCAAAAGCTAAGCGAACTAATGACTGATAATTTATATATTGGATTAATGAGCGGGACGTCAGTAGATGGTGTTGATGCTTCGCTGATTAGCACAGACGGTCACGATAAAATTGAAATAATCTGTAATTTGCATCTTCCATATGGACAAAAATTGCAACATAAGATCAAAGGTTTATTTAACCTATCATTTACACAAGAGCTATTTAATATAGAACAAGAATTAACGTTAGTTCATATTCAGGCGTCTAAAAAATTATTATCTAAAGCAAATATTCCAGCTAGTCAAGTTGAAACGATAGGATTTCATGGTCAAACAATTTATCATAATCCAGGAAAAAAAATAACAATACAAATTGGTAATCCATTTTTACTGGCTAAAGAAACTGGTATAAAAGTGGTGTTTGATTTCAGAAAACGCGATATAGCGCATGGTGGACAGGGGGCGCCCCTAATACCCATATTTCACAAAGCTATTATGCGTGAAGAAACCCCAGTTGCTATAATAAATATAGGCGGCGTGTCTAACATAACTTACATTAATCATAATGAGTTAATTGCTTTTGATGTTGGGCCTGGAAATGCGCTAATTGATGATGCATGTGCAAAATATTTTAATTTACCGTATGATAATTCTGGTGAAATAGCAGCAAATGGCAGAGCTAATATAAATTTTGTAAATAGAGTTTTAGAATCGGAATATTTTCATCAATCATATCCTAAATCGTTAGATCGTAATGAATTTTCAGATATTTTAAATCAATGCTGTGATATGGAAGCTAATGATATCATTGCCAGTTTAACTTATCTAACGGCGGTTTCGATAGCTCATTCTTTAAAGCAATTACCTTTATATCCTAAAAATTTATATATTTCTGGTGGTGGGGTGCATAACTTATATTTAATGAAATTAATATCTGAATTAACAAATTCTGTAGTTTTAAATATAAAAGACAAGTTGGGTCAAAATAACCTTGACCCAGAATTTATTGAATCGCAAGGTTTTGCTTATCTTGCAGCAAGATATATACATAATTTGCCTTCCGCTTTTCCTTCAACTACAGGGGCTGATATTGAAAATATTTGTGGCGTTATTGTAAATCCTTAATTCTCCTTCCTTATCCTTAACTGGCGTTAAATAAGGTCTCTTTCATGATTAAATTTTTAGGTAATTAGTCTAGAGTTAACTTTACCTAAGGTTTAATTAAATAACAACTAAATATTTCTACCTTATCATTTTTTGTAGCAATATCTATAATTGTTTAGCAATGCCAAATCTTAAGTGATTTTGGTTGTATTTTGGCTTAATTTAGGTTAATCTCACCCATAGTTTTAATTAATAATTGATAGATAAATGACTTTGGAAAAGAGGCTAATTTCTGCTCAAAAAGAGCTCGATAATTGTAAAGACCTTCAGCAGCTACATAATATTAAAGTTCAATATTTAGGTAAATCTGGTTTTGTTACTAACGAGATGAAAAAACTCGGCCAGACAAAACCTGAAGAACGAAAAATATTAGGTCAAGCGATTAATAAAATTAAAAAACAAATTGAAACTTTAATTGAGAAAAAAAATCAATATTTAGAGCAAAAAGCTCTTGATGAAAAGTTAGCATCCGAAACAATCGACCTTACTGTTCCAGCTAAACCGTTAAAAAAAGGTAGCATCCATCCTGTTACTCAATGCATGGAAGAACTTATGCAAGTATTTTCAAAATATGGTTTTCAAATTAAAGATGGTCCCGATATTGAAAATGATTGGTATAATTTCACTGCTCTGAATATTGATGAGGACCATCCAGCACGTCAAATGCATGATACTTTCTACTTAAAAAAAACCTCTGAGGAAACTAAATTACTTAGAACTCATACATCACCAATTCAAATTAGAACGATGGAATCTGATCAACCTCCTTTTCGTTTTATTGCGCCGGGCAGAACATATAGGTCAGATTCCGATATAACCCATACGCCGATGTTTCATCAAATAGAAGGGCTAGTGATTGATAAATCAATAAATATGGGACATTTAAAATATGTGATTATAAACTTTATTAGAAGTTTTTTTGAAAAATCTGATATAGAAGTGCAATTTAGACCAAGTTTTTTTCCATTTACTGAACCATCTGCGGAAGTTGATATAAAAATTAATAAAAGTGATAAATGGCTTGAAGTATTGGGTTGTGGTATGATTCATCCTAAAGTGCTGCAAAATGTAGGGGTAGATCCAAATGAGTATCAAGGTTTTGCTTTTGGCCTTGGAGTTGAGCGTTTTGCAATGCTAAAATATGGCATTGAAGATTTAAGACAATTTTTTGAAGGTGATATTAGATGGCTAAATCATTACAGCTTTGATGCTTTAGATATTCCATCACTTGCTGGAGGGTTAACTAGATGAAATTTACATTATCCTGGCTTAAGTTTTTTTTAGATACAGAAGCTAGTTTAGAAAAAATCACTCATACATTAACTATGATCGGCCTTGAAGTTGAAGATGTCATTAATAGAAGTGATGAATTAGCTTCTTTTGAAGTTGCAGAAATAGTAGAGACTTCTCCTCATCCAGATGCAGATAAGTTAAAATTATGTAAGGTTAAAACAAGTACAGATTTACTGCAAATAGTTTGCGGCGCTGATAATGCCAGGCCTGGAATTAAAGTAGTGCTGGCAAAAATCGGGACTATAATCCCTAATGGTAATTTTAAAATCAAGAAATCAAAAATTCGTGGTGTGGAAAGCAATGGTATGCTTTGTTCTGTTGGAGAGTTAAATATTAAAGGTGATGATTTTGGTATTATTGAAATGCCAAACCATGCAAAGATAGGAGATAAAATTGATAAATATTTTGGGCTTGATGACCCAGTAATTCATATTAATGTTACTCCAAATAGAGCAGATAGTCTTGGAGTATACGGCATTGCAAGAGACTTAGCTGCAGCTGGAATTGGTCAAATAAAACCCCTTGAAGAAGATGTCGCTAAGGGTAGTTTTATAACTAGCATAGAGGCAAAGATTAACAATTTTGATGCTTGTCCATTATTTACACTTTGTGAGTTGAATAATATTCAAAATTATCAATCACCAAAATGGTTACAAGATTTACTTGAAAATATTGGTGTAGCTTCAGTTTCTTTAATAGTGGATGTAACTAACTATATCTCTTACAGTTTTGGGCAACCAATGCACGCTTATGATGTTGACAAGCTTGATGGCAATTTATCAGTTGAAGTGTTAAATTCAGCTGCCAAATTTCAAGCTCTAGATGAGAGAGAATATTTACTTACAAAAAATGATTTAGTAATTAAAGATAGTAAAAATATTCACTGCCTTGCCGGTATTATAGGTGGTAAGGATAGCGCGTGCTCAGCCGATACTAACAGAGTTATTCTTGAAGCTGCCTGTTTTGATTCAAAATATGTTGCTAAATCCGGCAGAAGGTTAATGATAGAAACAGATTCGCGTTATCGCTTTGAAAGAAATGTTGATTTAGAATTTACTTATTTAGCATTAAATTACGCTATTAAAATGATTTTATCTATTTGTAATAAACAAGTTACTGATAATAAAGTTTCTTTCTCGAATATTAAAATATTTGGAGAAGGAAAATTACCTACTAGGAAAATTGCATTCCCTGTTGATTTCTTTGAGTCAAAAGCAGGTTTTAAACTTAGAACTGACGAAATTATTAAAATTTTAAATAAATTAGGTTTTGTTTGTAAGAAAAAAGAAAATAGCCTAGATATTACCATACCATCTTGGCGTTATGATGTTGAAATAAAGGAAGATATCATTGAAGAAATAGTTAGAATTTATGGCTATGATAACATCCCTCTTATTCCTTTACCAAATATAGGGGCTGATAGGATTATTTCCAGAGAGCAAAGACGCGTGATGGATTTAAAAAGATTAATGGCAGTCAATGGTTATGACGAAATTGTTAGTTGGTCATTTATGGATAGTAAAATTGCTACTTATTTCACTGAAATAAAAGAAGAGTTTTTTTTGACAAATCCTATTAGTACTGATCTTGATTATATGAGACCATCTATTTTACCGAATCTTTTAAAAATAGCTTATAATAATCTTAATCGATCATATAAAGATTTAAGTTTTTTTGAAATAGGACCAGTTTTTCATGATGCTAATTCATTAGGTCAATTAGTTTCTTTAGCAGCTATACGTATTGGTTTAAATTTGCCAAAAAATCATCATTTTCAGACAAATTACGTTGATATTTTTGATATAAAATTAGATATAGCAACAATTTTTGCAAGTTTTGGTTTATCACTTGATCAATGTCAATTAAAGAAAAATGCCCCCGAATATTACCATCCAGGGCGCTCTAGCTCTATAATGCTTGGTAAAAATATTTTAGGATATTTTGGTCAGATACATCCAAAGATAACTCAAATATTAGAGATAGATGCAGATATTATCAGTTTTGAGCTAGATTTATCAGCAATTCCCATGAGTAAAGAGAAATTTGGTAAAAAAGCTGAATATAAATTATCTAATTATCAAATGATCAATCGTGATTATGCTTTTGTCATTGATAATGCCAAAGAAATTGGAGAAATTTTAAGATTTATTCAAAATATCGATAAAAATTTAATTAAAAAAGTAAATTTATTTGATATTTATACTGGTAATAAGATAGAAAGCGGCAAGAAATCTATCGCTATTTCTGTTACAATTCAAAGCGATAATAAAACCCTTACAGAAGAAGATATTAATTTAATTCACAACGCTATTATTGCAGGAGTTGCTGAAAAATTTAATGCTGTTTTAAGAATATAATAATCATGAAAAAATTAACATTAGTATTTTTTTATATAATATTAATGCTTAACAATAATTGCGCTGCAAATTATGAATATAAGCAGCAATTTCAAGATAAACATATAATACATGTATTAAAAATTGATCCAAATTACTATAGTGCTCATATTGTAAAATCTAATGATAGCAAAACGGGCAGAGAAGAAATTAGCTCATTAGCTCAAAAACATGGTGCAGAAATTGCAATTAATGGCGGGTTTTTTAATATTGGAGGAAATTTAGATGGATTTCCTAGTGGCACGTTGATTGTTGAAGATAAAATTTATAAAAAAATTAATAAAAAACAACCTTTAGTTATTATAAAATCAGGTGCTTTATCCATAAAATTATCAAATCCTAATATAAAAAAAGATGGTATTCTATCTGCCGTTTCTGGGATACCGATGTTGGTACAAAATGGTGAAATTTTTCAAGGATTATACGGTTTAAATAGTGATTTTTATATTAAACCCCACGCAAGGACAGCAATAGGAATAGATAAAAATGGTCAAATAATAATAGTTGTTGCCGAGCATTATTATCCAATAGCTTGGACTAACCTTACATTAAATGAATTAAAATCTTTTATAACGGTAGATTGGGTAAATTTTGCCAAAAAATATAACAAAAAAGATCCTGGAGATCTGACCTTAAAAGAATTAAAAGAAATTATAAAAGATAAAGTTATTTCTGATAATAAAACACAAGGTCTAAATATCCTTGAGTTAGCAAAATTTATGAAAGATTTAGATTGCCAAAATGCTTTAAATTTGGATGGCGGGGGCTCTTCGGCATTATGGATTAAGGGAAATTTAGTTAATAATACATTAGGAAATCAAGAGGAAGCTAATAGCAAACAAATAACTAGATCTATCTCTGATGCAATTATTTTTAAAAAGAAATAAAAGATATTTACTAGTCCTTAATTCGCGTTAATAAGCTTTTGACCCCTTGATTTATCTATTCTTATCCTTAATTCGCGTTCTAAGGCTTTCGATATGATAGAAAATTCTCTCATCTTGCTTTTCTTTAAAATATATTATCTATACTTACGTTAGCAGTGCCTAAATTTATCTCTTACCTCGGCAATAGAGAAAATTAAGGGTTCATTTTCTTTAGCTTTAAACTTAATTTGTATTAGAACTTAAATGGCCTGCTAAATATTACGTTCAAATTTTATTGCCTTTTTGACAAAGAATTTTTGAACTAAATGATCAAATGATAATTTTCCTGGACCATTTAAAATTATTATACCAAGCAATATAGCCCAATATACATGGTCAATTATTTGCATATAGGTAAATTGAATAATTCCAGTAATTATAAGTAACCCAATAGCAGATATTCGAGCAAATAAACCAAAAACCAATAAAATTGGCATTACTATTTCGGCTCCAGTGGTCAAATAAGCTGCAAATTCTGGTGATAAAATAGGAACTTTATACTCATATTTAAATAAATAAATTGTTGTTTTCATATTACCTATTTTAGTTAAACCAGAATAATAAAATATCTTAGCCATCCAAGCTCTAACAAAGACAAGAAATATTGGGAATAGATAATTTGTCGCTATATTAGCAAGAGTAAAATAAATAAGACCAATATTACTATTGCAAATTTTTGATAAGAATCGATTCATAAAACATACCTTATTGTAGTTAAGATGTTATATCTGTTATCATTTTATGTATAAAAATATATTTAAAGACCTGCTCTATATTTATCTCTAATCCTAGAATTTCACATTGTGACAAACTTTCTCCTAAAGACATTTTATTATATAAATTATGCAAAAAGTGCCATATTGACGCGCAAACAGAGCTAGTAACAACTTGACCTTTAAATCTGTAAAGAATCAAATATGTTTTATCTTTATTAAAACTAACGGAAGAAGTATTTTCATTTTCTAATAAATTCTGTATTTGCATTAATGGAAATTTTGATTGTAAAAAACATACTGAAGAATTAAAAATAAAATGATAGTTCTCTATATTTTTTAAATCAATTTTTGCGAAATCATTTTCTGTTATAATTTTTTCATTTTCTGCATCCATACTAAGATTTTTCAACCACTCTAATTTGGCAAAATCTGCTAAATATGTTAAATGTTTTAAAGAAGGAAAACTACTAATATATTTTGGTAAAGCAGAGCCAAATTCATTTATTTTACCTCTTGAAGTAAGGTGAGAAAAATGATGAATATATGAAAGGCTTAAACCTCTTGCACATTCATCACCTATTAATTTCCATATGCCAGGATAGGTAATTTTCAAATTATTAGTTAAATTTTCTAAAATATTATTACGATAAATCGACAATCTTTCTTGTGGGTTAATCCCCTTTAGTTCTTTGACAACAGAGTTTTTATCAACATTACATGAAAGCAACGACTGAAGAAGTTTATTTTGGATTTTGGCAATTTCAGACATACCCTAAATTATTTATTTTTTGCATATGCGCCTTAGCCTTTTCTGCCTCTAACAATAATTTTTCAAAAGATGGTATTTTCTCATCCCATTCTATTAAAGTTGTTATTTTTCCTGTAATAGATAAGATATGCTGATATAAATCCCAAACTTCTTGGCATATAACATCATCATGCGTATCTATTAATATTTTTTCTCCATTTTCAGTAATATGTTTTGAATGTCCACCAAGATGAAGTTCTTGAATATATTCGCTCTTGATTGAATTTAAATAGTTAATGGCGGACCAATTATGGTTTTTACTAGATACATAAACATTATTTACATCAAGCAATATTCCAGCACCTGTCTTTTCTGCTAAAATATTCAAAAATACTGGTTCCTGATAAGCTGAACTATTATATTCAAAATAAGTAGATGGATTCTCAAATAAAATTTGCCTATTTAAAAAATCCTGCGCTATATTTATATTATTTGTTAAAATTTTTAACGATTCATCAGTATAAGGGATCGGTAATAAATCTGGTAAAAAATAATTATTCTTGCTACTCCAAGATATATGGTCTGAAACAAAGTGAGGCTCTACAATACTAATAAGCTTTTTTAGTTGCCTAAGATAATCAAAATCAACCCCATCTGCAGAACCAAGAGACATAGCAATTCCGTGAAGGCTCACAGGATAGTCTTTTCTTATCTTAATTAAAGTATCAAAAGAATTGCCACCGCAACATATATAATTTTCACTATGCACCTCAACCCAACCTATATCAGGTTTTGAATCAATAAAATTACTATAATGCGGTTGCCTTAGCCCCACGCCAATAAAAGAATTTAACATTATATTTTATGTAAAGCAGGTTATTTAATATTTATCAAATAACTTGCTTTGATTATTATTTACCATCTGGTATATCTAATTTTGCCATAACATCTTTTGAAATTCCACTAAAATCCCCTTCATTTATTTTACTACATTGTCCTTTTGGTACTAAAATCCATGCCTCAGGGTCATTTACTTTATTTTGACCTGCGCAAGAATGATTGGTACCACCACAATCAGCCTTATGCTCTTTAATTATGTTTTTGCCATCTGTGTCAAAAACCTTACATTTTTCCATCTCTTCCATATGGTTATCGGCATTAGCATTAGAAAGTGAAAGCCCTATTGCAGCAAAAGCTGTAGCTAATAATTTTGATTTATTCATAAAGATTACCTCACTATAAATTTTAAGTTTTTGTTAATTTAGTAATAATCATTATATCGCAATTCATAGTTAGCTTACTTAAATATTTTGCTAAATTTAACAAAAAATTGATTTTTATTTGATGTTGGGGTTTTTAAGCACAATACAAAAATAAACCCGTATTAACTTAATAAAAACTAATTGTTGCTTAAAACCCACTCTAAATGGTAATTTTTATAATAATTTGTTCATTATTTTTAAAAGCTTTATTTAAAATCTTGATTGCACTAAATACAAACTATAAAATTAATTCTAGTTGTTGGTATCAATTAACTTAAGTATAGAGGTAACTATGAATTTTTCAACTTTTCGTATCGAGCTTAGCAGTGACTTTATTTGGCGTTTATTACTTGTGATGTGCGCTATATCTGTTGTCATTGCTGCATCAGAGTCAGCACTTGCAGCTACGGCCACTTCAACAAACGATGTAATTGGTGCTACATTATGCCGTTTGGTCAAAAATCTATCTGGTGGTGTAGCTAGAGGTATTGCAACTATTGCAATTTTTGCCGTTGGTGTTGGTCTGTTCCTTGGTAAATTAAACTGGGGTATAGCTGCTGCTACTGCTGCTGGTGTTGGCATTATATTTAGCGCACCAAAATTGGTAGCTTTCTTAAGTGGTAACCCTGAAGATGCTGAGTGTCCAACTGATTAAAAAATAAGCCTATTAATTTTAATTGTAAATTTAGGTGCTTCGACTTATTGTTAAATATTTGATCGTTGCACCTTTTTTTATAGATAAATTATGAAAATTACATATTCATTATTATTTTTAATAATCATTTTTTCTAATCAGCAAATTATATTAGCAGAACTAAATTATAAAAATCAATGTTTAGAAGATTTGGTTTTTATTAAGAAACAAATAAAAGAAAATTCATCCTCATTTACAAATAAAGAGGATAAAAAATTTCATAATTGGTTTGAAGAGGGCTATAAACATACAGAAGAGTTAATAGCAGATATAAACGATAAGAGCGATTGTTATTATGCTCTTAAATTTTATTTAAATGGTTTTTCTAATCCTCATATTAATCTCCGGGGTAATATTAAGACAGCAGAAGAGCAATATCCCGGCTTCTTAAGCGCAAAATATGGTAATCAACATATTGTAATTTATAAAAATTCTAATATCTCTTATCTCAAAAATGTGAATGTAGGTGATAAAGTTACGCACATCAATAATATTGAAATAAATAAATATTTTGCGGAATATATCTTGCCTTTTTACGCTAATGAGACATCAGAATTTATGATGAAAGCAGCAAGTATCTATAATTTCATAATTGATGGAAATCCTTATATACCACCGCCATTACAAGCAACTTTTGCTAACAAAGAGGCAAATATTACTATTCCACTAAAATACACAAAATTTTCTAACGAAGCAGTGCTTGCTGCTCGAAATATAAGGCAACCCAATCCTGAGTCTATTTTTAACCTTAAAATGGTAGCGGATATAGTTTGGATTAAAATACCTAGTTTTTACCTAAATATCGGAGAGACTGTTTTTTATACTGGCATGCTTACAAAACTTAAAGAATTAGCAAAAAATGAAGAATATATTTTATTTGATTTACGTGGTAATAAGGGCGGGGCGGCCAAATGGTCTAGGCCTATTATCCGAAACCTTTGGGGAGATAAATATTTAAAATCATTAGGCAAACAACATGATTATAACCATGATTGGATAAAAAATGTAAGAGTAAGCAAAAAAAACTTTATTGAATTCAAAAAAACAGCAACTCTGCCAGAAATTAAAAAATTTGCGACAAGCCTAAAAAACAATGATATGTTTTTTGAAAAAAAATGGCAAATTTATCAAGAAAATTTAAATCTACATTTAAACAAAGATAATACACCAATAAGAGCGAAAATATATGTACTGACAGACCATTTTTGTCGTAGCACTTGCTCTGCATTTGTTAGTGAGATTACGCAAATTCCAGGAGTAACTCATATTGGCGTACCAACTGCAATAATTACAAGCAATTCTTATGCCCGAAAAGAAAAAACCCCAAGTGAAGATTTTGACTTTTTCTATCCTACTGAAATTAGAATATACCCTCAAAGAAATTTTGAAAAACCATTAATACCATCAGAAATTTTCAACGGTGATATGCAAGATGAAACCGCCGTCAAAAATTGGATTCTTTCAATAATCCACAATAAAGATTCAGAATAAATAATATTTAAATTAACTATTACCCACAATTCCGCAAGCACTACAACAACAAATTATTTAAAAAATTTGTTATTTAAGGATTTTAAAAAAGTCCGCCATTTTGAATAATATTCGGTCTAATATTGGGGGGCATTACATATATAGAAAATACCATATTGGATTTATTGCCAAATAATTTTAAATTTTCTAATTTA
>CAYGSI010000021.1:0-21272 GCA_964352655.1 uncultured Rickettsiaceae bacterium | reverse complement strand
TTGCATAAAAATTTGTCTTGCTCAAAGTTTATGAGCAATTTTGACGGATGGACTATAAATTTATGATTCATAGCTATTAATTTTCAATTTTTTCTTACTTTTCTTGGCAGGATTTTTGCTATGTTATTAGCTATGTTACATATTGAATGTAATAAGAATTGATTATTTTTAGCAGGATAATCAACTCGCCAGTGAACCCCCCTACTCTCCGTACGCCATATTGCTGAATAGGTTGTAGCACTTGCACAAATAAGCATATTCTTGAGTTCTAAGTAATTTTGTAATTCAAGATTCCAAGATAGTGACTTATCTTTAATGGTTAATTTTTGAAAATTATTTTCAAGTTTTATCAATTCTTTTTGAGCTTCTTGCAATGAATATTTTGATCTAAAAATACCAACATTTTTTTGCATTGTTTTTTTTAAATTATCTAATAATTGCGCTGTAGAGTAATTACTAGCTATATCATTTTGCTTTATAAGATATTCGGTATAATTAGGTAAATCATGCTTAGCCCATTTGGTTTTATTATTGTCTTTATCTATGGTATTTGCTAATTTTTTAGCAAATACCAATAAATCAAGCAATGAATTACAGCCTAATCTCCCAGCGCCATGAACCGATATGCTAGCAGCTTCACCAACTGCGTAAAGTCCTGTAAAAATTACTTCAGAAGATTGATATTTTACGACTTGGCAATTACTATTAGTGGGTATCCCACCCATATTATAATGTGCAGCTGGACTTATAGGAATAGGAGCTTTTGATGGGTCAATATTTGCAAAGCTAGTTGCATTTTCATAAACTGTAGGTAATATATCTTTTATTTGCTGATTAGTTAAATGTGTAAGATCTAACCATACATGATCTTGATTTTTTCCTGCTCCGTTGCCAATATTAATTTCTGTTGCAATAGCTCTTGAGACGATATCCCTTGTTGATAACTCCATAAATTTAGGATCATATTTACCCATGAATCGTTCTCCTTTGCCATTAATTAATTTACCACCTGCAGATCTTGAAGCTTCCGTAATTAACACTCCTATTTTATTGATAGCAGTGGGATGAAATTGAATAAATTCCATATCTTGCAAACCAACTCCTGCTCTTGCAGCTAAGGCAATACCATCTCCAGTGCAAATTTTTGCACTAGTAGTGGTATCATATATTTGGGTATAACCGCCTGTTGCTACAATCGTATTTGGCGCAAAAATACTATTGACTAAACCATTTTCTATATCCCAAAAATTAGCACCAAAAGATTGGTTATCCTTATAAATCAAATCTAAGGCAAAATTATAATCATAAAAAATAACACCAAGAGAAATAGCTCTTTCATATAATTTATGCATTATAGAATGACCAGTGCGATCCTTTGAATAACAAGCGCGATAAGCAAAATCACCTTTGCCAAAATTTGTGCTTTGTCCTCCATATATTTTTTGATCAATCCGGCCATCTTTCCTACGATCAAATTCTACGCCTAAATCTTCAAGGAGTTTGATTATTTTCGGAGCCTGCTTACACATATATTCTACAGAATCTTCATCGGCTAAACCATCTGCCGCTTTTATAGTGTCATATATATGCCATTTTATATCATCAGAAGTAACATTACCAAGAGCTGCATTGATTCCTCCTTGTGCAGCTACCGTATGACTTTTTAAGGGGTGAACTTTACTTGCAATAGCTATGTTTAAACCTTTACTAGCTAAAAAAATAGCCGTAGCAAGACCAGAACCTCCAGCCCCAATAATTAAAACATCATGAAAATGTTTTTTACTTTGAAAAATCAACGACATTTGTAATTCTTAAACTATTATTTTAATATTGATTTGAAACTAATTTTTGGTAAATAAAAATTTTATGCACAAACTTCTTACATTAATCATTACTGCTGCCATTATTTATATGATATTTCAGCATAATATCAATAATATTGAACCAACAAATACGCTAAAATCAAAAATACAAAATCAGGAAACGCAGGTCCAAGATCCAAATAGTGAGTTTACTGAAGCGCTAGGAGGTAATTTTGTTGAAAAAACTATTTCTAACGTTTTGGTTAATGTATTGAAAACAGATGAGGGGAAAATGTTTTTTGAAAATATACTAACACCTTCAAATAATCCAGTAGCTGGTTCTGGCATGGGTTTCAAAATTAATAATGATAATATGCTTGAATCTATGTTTCATATTAAAACATTTGGTGAAGGCAAAATAGGTCCAGCAAGTTGTGGGCATGTAGTAACAGTACATTATAAAATATTAAGTCCAAACAATGCAACTATCAGTCAAAATACTCTGACTTATCCTCTTGGTAGTAATCAAATTGCTCCCGGCGTAGATGCTGTAATAGTAGGAATGAAAACAGGACAAACTCGTCATGCCATGATTTCAAGTAGATATACGGATAATAAACCAGGCCAGCTTGGCGTTAATAACAATCCACAAATATTCAAATTAAATGTTGTGCTAAAAGAAATCACGCCGCCAAATTTTGTTGATCAAAATGTTAAAATATTTGATGATGAAATAGCCTATAAAACACCATTATTATGCGGCAAAAAAGCAATTTATAATGCAAAAATTACTAAATTATCAGATGGTTCTATTTTATATGATTCTAAAAAATCTGGCGATAAAATTAACATGCATATTGGCAATTTAACTTATCCTCTTATTTTTTCTTACGCTCTACACAATAAGATACCAATAGGTACTAGGACAGTTATAGCAAGGGGACGTTTATTTAAATCATTTATCAGCGAATATAGCGCAATTTTACCAAAAACAACATTACCAGAAGAAGAATTTTTTATGCTTGAATTATATGATTTTGAAGATAATATATCCCAAGAATCCTCAAGATTACCTAAAACACAATGAAAAAAATACTTAAATATTATTTAAAAAATAATTCATTTATTTTTCATATTATAGCTTTTGTTATATATCTTTATCTTAAATTTTCTTATCTAACTAGCAGCTGGCAAATTATCATGCCAAAAGCTTATACTGAAGAAAAATTTAATCAAGAAAATGGAATATTATTTGCTTTTTGGCATTGTCAGTTAGCTTACCCTCTGCATGTAATTAGTAATTATAAAAATATCCATGCCCTCACTAGCTCACATTCAGATGGTAAAATAATTGCTCAGATAGCGTCTTTAATGAATTATAAGATAATAAAAGGATCCAGCAACAGGGATTCTATGAATGCTGTAAAGAATATTATTACTCAGCTTAACTGCGGCAGCAAAATAGCTATTACCCCTGATGGGCCAAGAGGTCCATCACAAAAAAATAATAGTGTTATGACTAAAATTGCTTACAAATATAATAAAAAATTATTTCCTATTTTTTGCCACGCATCTAAATATTTTACTTTAAATAGTTGGGATAGAATGATGATCCCCAAACCTTTTAGTAAAATTATTGTAGTTTTTGGCGAAGCTATGCTATTAAGTGATGATGAAGCTAAAAATAAAATTACCCTGGAAAAAGCAATTAATGATTTAGCAAAAAATCAAATTTTTAATAAGTGTAAGTAAAGGTTCTGACAAATTTATCTTTATAATCAGCAGCTCTAATTAATGGTTGCACAGGGACAACAATATATAGAACCCATGTGTCAGTTTTACCTAAATCAGGGTTCATATCATATTGGTTACTTATCAATATAGTGCCAGATGTGCCATCACCATAATATTGCCCACAAGAGCTTGATGTACAAATAAAATAATTTATATAATCTGAATCTTTTTGCATTTTGCGTGACACAACACCGCCATACCCAGGCCCTAGTGAATAAGTATAGCTAATTCTCTGTGGATTTTTTTTACCCTCTTTACAATGTATAGTAATCGTTATTGGCAATATTACATTAGTATAATTATAAGGATCTAGCTCCCCCATATCAAATTTATCGCCAAAATTATTATCTGCTGAACATTTAGGATTTCCAGCTAAGCTGCTATATGGAGTAATGGTAATTAATATCAAAAAAACTAATATTTTAATCATAATAATCTTAAAAAAATGTTATAGTTGTAACGATTGTATCTGTATAAATACCAATTGGTGCTGTTTGGCCTCCTGGAACCTGTCCATATACTGTAAATTTTTGTAAAGCCCCAGTGCCGGTAGTGTTTAACGTATCGTTAGGTGCGTTATTTCCCCAATTAATTGTTCTAGTTTTGTCTTGATAAAGCTTATATTCTAAAAAATTACCAGCATAACTCATCCTACGTGTAATAGTATTAGCACCATTTCCATTACCAGCATCTAGACCCACTGCAACACTAGCATTAGTAGTACAGGTTATGCTAATAGTAGAACTAGCATTTAAATCCTCCATACTATAATAACCAAAATTTAAATTAGTAGCATCGATATTACAGGAATTACCCACTCTAACTTTTACTTGGAAAGTTGAAGTAATTTTTTCCCCATAAACGTAATTTATTTGAAAAAAAAATATAGTTAAACAAATAAGAGTTTTAATAATATAAGCCATATTTTATCTTAAAAACTAAAAATCAACAGTAACTGTTATAATATCGCTATAATCACCATCTGGGACGTTTTGACCAGCAAATATTTTACCATATACAGTCCAGTTTTGTGTTGTACCCGTGCCGTCAAGATTTTCTAATCGATCTCCACCATTATCACCCCATGGATCCGTCCTTGCAGCATCTTTATATAAACCATATGTAATAATATTATTCCCTTGGCTCATTTTTCTGCTAGTCATTTTAGTATTAGTGCCTTGACCTAAATCTAAACCAATCTTATAACCAGTACCATTGGTACATAAAACAGCTATATTAGTGGTTGCTTGAGAATGAGATAAGCTGTTATACATACCGAAATCTAAGCCATTTACAGATACTGTACAAGATTCAATAATTTTGATTTTTACCTCTATATCTTCTCGATCAATTTTGGTTTTTGCTTTTGCTGGCATAATGACAAAGGATGCAAACAAACATATATATTTTAATTTTTTTAATTTTAGGAAAAACATTTATAATTTACTTCAAATAATCATCTAATAAAAGATGATGCTAACATGCTATACTAACTAAATAAAATAATTTGTAAGATATAGCCACATAATTTAACGTAGCTATTGCCTATAGAGCTCTTAAGTAAAAGGGCTAACACTCGAAAAATCAATAATATTGCCAAATTACATTCGCAATATGCATAATATTAATAAAATCATAATAAATATTTGCTAACCCAAGCCCTAAGTACAGCAGCAATATATTGGCTATCTTTGGGGCAGTGCATTAAAAGATGGTCAGCTGTATCTAATGAAATAAAGCTTTTTGGATGTTTTGCATATTCATAAATTCTTTGCGCATTATCAATACTAACTATTGAATCAATCGGAGAATGCATAATTAATAAAGCTTTTTTTAAATTAGCAATTTTGGTTGCTATATCTTGATTTGCAATATCATCTAAAAATTGCTTTTTAATATTAAATTTTTTACCTCCTAGCGTTACTTCTGCCTCACCTTTTTGTTCTATTTCCTCAAGATGATTAGCAAAATTATGTTTTACATGTAAACTATCACACGGTGAGCCTATTGTGGCTACAGCTTTTACCTCTTTAATTTTAGCAGCGGCAGCAATTGCTGCTGTGCCGCCAAGACTATGACCAACTAAAATTTGTGGCGCTTTAAATTCTTGGCGCATAAAATTAGCAGCAGCGATTAAATCTCCAACATTAGATGAAAAATTAGTATTAGCAAAATCACCACCGCTGTTACCAAGACCTGTATAATCAAACCTAAAAAGCGCTATATTTTCTTCATTTAAAGCTCTTGCAATACGGCCCAAAGCAGTTACGTCTTTGTTACCAGTAAAGTAATGAGCAAATAATATATATGCTTTTGGGGTTGCTGGCGTATCTAGCCTTGCAACTAAATTATATCCTAAAGACCCTTTGAAAACTAATTTATGATTCATTGACTTGTTGTTATTTATAAATTTTTGTTAAATATTAAATAATATTACCTATTCTGTCAATATAATCTAAGATACGATTAAAAGTGTGAACTGCAGTAAACGATACAGCCACGATACAGCCAAATTAAAAGTGATAGGAGATAATTTTATTGTCAAGCGATGTCTTCTAGTGTAACTTTAATTTACTGATAAATATTAGCTATTTAGGGATTAAACAAATGTTTGCTAGTTCTGAGATAATTACAGAATATTTACCAATAGTGATTTTTCTTGGGATTGCTATTTTTCTTTCGGCAATCATTGTGCTTTTGCCAAGATTATTAGCTACAGAAAAACCTCAAAGAAGTAAATTAAAAAGCTACGAATGTGGTTTTGATGCCTTTGATGATGCTAGAAACAGGTTCGATATACGCTTTTATTTAGTAGCAATTTTATTTATTATTTTTGATTTGGAAGTAACATTCCTAATACCTTGGGCTATTAATCTAAAAAATTTAGGTTCTTTTGGCTTTTGGTCTATGATGGTATTTTTACTTGTTCTAACGGCAGGTTTTATTTATGAATGGAAAAAAGGCGCTTTAGAATGGGAGTAATTTGATGACAAAAAAGCTACAAAATAGCCAAGATGATTTTTTTCAACAAGAAATATCTGATCGTGGTTATATGTTAACTAAAATTGATGACTTAGTCAGCTGGGCAAGATCTAATTCTATGTGGCCAATGACATTTGGGCTTGCATGTTGCGCAATTGAGATGATGCAAGCTGCAGCATCGCGTTATGATATGGATAGGTTTGGCTTTTTATTTAGACCAAGCCCAAGACAGGCAGATTTAATAATTGTTGCTGGTACGTTAACAAATAAGATGGCACCGGCAATCAGAAGAGTTTACGACCAAATGGCTGAACCAAAATATGTGATTTCAATGGGTAGTTGTGCGAATGGCGGCGGCTATTATCATTATTCTTATTCCGTTGTACGTGGTTGTGATAGGGTGATTCCTGTTGATGTTTATGTGCCAGGATGCCCTCCAACTGCTGAGGCTTTAATATATGGGCTGATGCAATTGCAGCGTAAAATTAAAAGAACTTCTAGGTTTAAAAGTTAGAAATGGATTTTGAAAAAATCATTGATAAATTTATTAAAACAGAGAATATAGATTGCGCTAAATTTAGCCTTGATGTTTTTGTTGGTTATAAGCTCAACTTAGCTGATTTAATTAATTTTATTGGATTCCTTAAAACTAATAAAGAATTAAAATTTACTGTACTTACGGATCTTTTCGGCGCTGATTTTCCTGATAAAAAAAAGCGTTTTGAGATAGTGTATAGTTTGTTAAGTCTAAAGTTAAATAAACGGGTTTTAGTCAAGCTTAATGTTAATGATGAAGAACATATTCCCTCATTAACTACTGTTTATCAAGCTGCTTGTTGGTATGAAAGAGAAATATTTGACATGTATGGCATAATATTTAAAGATTCTCCTGATTTAAGGCGGATTTTAACAGATTACGGTTTTAAGGGGCATCCTTTACGTAAAGATTTTCCACTAACTGGTCATGTGCAAATAAAATATGATGATGATTTAGAGGAGGTGATTTACGAACCTGTTGATCTTGATCAAGATTTTCGTAACTTTGATTTTGTCTCTCCTTGGCAAGGACCAGATGGTTATGTATTGCCAGGGGATGAAAAAGCAAATAAAAAGCAAATAAAAAGCAATAAATAATAAAATGGATGAAGATAAAACTAGCCCAATAACAAAAATTAATTTTGGCCCTCAACACCCTGCTGCGCACGGAGTTTTACGTTTAATTTTAGAAATGGATGGGGAAGTAGTAAATAATGCTGATCCACATATTGGTTTATTACATAGGGGTACAGAAAAGTTAATTGAACATAAAACATATTCTCAAGCCGTACCTTACTTTGACAGATTAGATTATGTATCACCAATGTGTCAAGAACATGCCTACGCACTTGCCGTTGAAAAATTACTACAATGTGATGTACCAATTAGGGCGCAATATATT
This sequence comes from uncultured Rickettsiaceae bacterium, assembly GCA_964352655.1. GTDB lineage: Bacteria > Pseudomonadota > Alphaproteobacteria > Rickettsiales > Rickettsiaceae > Megaera. Next base: position 13,256 of record CAYGSI010000021.1, on the reverse strand, counting down.
AGGGTATTATTTTCAGAACTTACTCGAATTTTAAATCATACCATGAATATAGGAACCCAGGCTGTTGATCTTGGGGCTACCACCCCGCTACTTTGGTTATTTGAAGAGCGAGAGAAAATCATGGAATTTTATGAGAGGGTTTCTGGCTCAAGAATGCATGCAAATTATTTTCGCCCTGGCGGAGTAGCTAGTGATTTACCAGATGGTTTACTAGAAGATATAGTGGTTTTTATTGAGCAATTTCCAAAATATTTAGCTGATGTTGAAACATTGCTTACAGAAAATAGAATATGGAAGCAAAGATTAGTTGGTATTGGTGTTGTTAGCCAAAAGCAAGCTATGGATTGGGGTTTTTCTGGACCTATGCTAAGAGGCTCTGGTATTGAATGGGACCTTCGTAAAACAAATCCTTATGAGATTTATGGGGATATGGAATTTGATATCCCTATTGGTTCTACTGGCGACTGTTATGATAGATATTTGATAAGGGTAGAGGAAATGTATCAATCTTTGCGCATCATGAAGCAATGTATTGAAAAAATACCCAAAGGAGAAGTGAAATCAATAGATCCAGCAATCACCCCGCCAAAAAGAGTTGATATGAAAGATTCTATGGAAGCGATGATTAATCATTTTAAATTATATACTGAAGGATATAACGTTCCTAAAGGTGAGTCTTATGGTTTTGTTGAAGCGCCAAAAGGAGAATTTGGCGTATATTTATATTCTGATGGATCAAACATGCCATATAGATGTAGGATCAAAGCCCCAGGTTTTGCGCATTTACAAGGGCTTAATGCCATGGCTAAGGGACATTTAATGGCTGATATTGTGGCAATTATCTCTAGTCTAGATATTGTTTTTGGAGAAATTGATAGATGAAAAAAGAAACTAGTAAATTTAGCTTTGATAAGGAAAATTTGCAAAAAGCTGAAAAAATAATGAAAAAATATCCTAAAAATCAGCAACAAAGCGCCGTACTTCCTTTGCTTGACATGGCGCAAAGGCAAAATGGCGGTTGGCTTTCTATTGAAGCTATGGAATATGTTGCAGATCTGATTTTGCAACCCTATATGAGAGTTTATGAAGTTGCTTCTTTTTATAGTATGTTTTACTTAAAACCAGTTGGTAAATACCATATACAAATTTGCGGAACCACACCTTGTTATTTAAGGGGAGCAGCTGATATTTTAAAAACTTGTGAACAGGAGATAGCTATTGATTGCGGTAAAACTTCTAAGGATAAAAAATTTACTATTTCAGAAGTTGAATGTTTAGGTGCATGTATTAATGCCCCGATTGTCCAGATAAATGATGATTATTATGAAGATTTAACTCCAGAAAAAATGAAAAATATCATTCATAAATTAAAATAGGTTAAATTATGAAGCTATTCAAATTTTTAGCATTGAGCTTACTAATTTTAGCAACTAGTAATAAATCATTTGCCGCTTCAAGTGAAGCAAAATCAGAGTTTTTACTATTACATCAAGTATTAATTGCACATGAAATGATTGCCAATAGCAAGCCATCAAATAAAATAGATCGTAAAATAGCTGGTTCTATTGTGATGATTAATGATAAAAAATATCAGGTAATTTCTTTTATGTTTGTTGATATTAATAATAACAATGAGAATATGACATTTGGTAACTATGCCAAAGCCAATAATTTATTAATTATGCGAAGCCAGGATATTAGAGTTTTCAAAAATATTGAATTTAAAGTTTTTGATTCAAATGAAGCAATGGTTGGAGATGATATTTATTTTCACTTAAAATTACAACAAATTAAATAGCTTATAATAATGGATGCTCAAACTTTAAAATTAATAGGCTTGTTAATATTTTTAGCTTATTTATTTTATAGATTTTCTAATAGTGTCAGAAGAGCTTCCACAAATAGTGCATTTATATGGCTTCTTATTTTTGGATTTCTGATTTTATTATATGCTTATCGTTTTGAATTAAACAATTTAAAGGACCGATTTATTTCGGTTTTAATACCTTCATATAGTTGGATAGATCATCAAGGTAATATAGTAATTGCCAGAGCATCAGATGGACATTTTTATATAGATATTAAAACAAAATCTAATAATTATATTAATTTTTTGATAGATACCGGCGCAAGTGATGTTGCTCTGACAAAAGAAGATGCAATTAAACTTGGGCTTAATCCTGATAAACTCAAATATACAAGAAGATATAATACTGCAAATGGCATCACTTATGCTGCACCAGTAAAAATTAAAGAATTAACAATTGGTAAAAAGACTTTTTATAATATAGATGCTCATGTTAGTTCAGGTGAGCTAGATACATCTTTGCTTGGCATGTCACTTATCGATAATTTTGGTAATTTCAAAATTACCAAAGATATGTTAATTCTAGAATATTAATCTATATTTCAATTTAAGTTACTATATATATTCACAGCGCTTAGTTATTATTTTTATTGTTTACACTTGAAGTTTTATTTTTCCTACATATATATGAGGGTACGCAAGTATTTTAACAAATTAAATTATGGAGGGTTACAATGAATTTTCAACCATTACATGATCGTGTAGCTATAAAAGCAACACCTCAAGAGGAAAAAACTGCAGGCGGTATAATTATACCAGATACTGCGAAAGAAAAACCAATGCAAGGTGAAGTAGTCGCAGTTGGCGCTGGCCTTAAGGATCAAAACGGTAATCTTATACCTCTTGATGTTAAAGTCGGAGACAAAGTGTTATATGGAAAATGGGGTGGCACTGAAGCAAAAATTGGTGGTGATGAATTAATCATCATGAAGGAAACTGACATTATGGGTATAATAAAATAAATAATTATTTAGGAGGTCGAAATTATGGCAAAACAAATTAAATATGGTTCTAAAGCTCGTGAAGAGATGATAAAAGGGGTTGATACTTTAGCAGATACTGTAAAAGTAACTTTAGGCCCTAAGGGGCGCAATGTTGCGATAGAACAATCTTTTGGTGCTCCAAGGTTAACTAAAGACGGTGTAACAGTTGCCAAAGCTATTGAATTAAAATGCCCAGAGCAAAATTTGGGAGCTCAATTAGTAAAATCTGTTGCAAGTAAGACTGCAGACGTTGCAGGTGATGGTACAACAACAGCTACTATCTTGACGCAATCTATAGTTAAAGAAGGTAATAAGGCAGTTGCTGCTGGCTTTAATCCTATGGATTTAAAAAGAGGTGTTGATTTAGCAGTAGATAAAATACTCGAATCCATTAAAGCTTCAAGCAAAGCGATCAGTTCACATGAAGAAATAGCACAAGTTGGTACTATCTCTGCCAATGGTGATAAAGAAATAGGTGAACAAATTGCTGAAGCGATGAAAAAAGTTGGCAAAGAAGGAGTTATAACCGTTGAAGAAGCCAAGAATTTTGGTTTTGAAGTAGATGTGGTAGAAGGTATGATGTTCGATAGAGGATATTTATCTCCATATTTCGTTACTAATTCTGAAAAAATGGTCGCAGAGCTTGAAAACCCTTATATCTTGCTCTTTGAGAAAAAATTATCATCACTTCAACCTATGTTACCAATTTTAGAATCTGTAGCGCAATCTTCAAGACCATTGCTTATTATTGCCGAGGATATTGAAGGTGAGGCCCTTGCTGCTTTGGTAGTTAACAAACTAAGAGGCGGTTTAAAAGTGGCTGCCGTTAAAGCTCCTGGTTTTGGTGATAGAAGAAAATCAATGCTTGAAGATTTAGCAGTATTAACTGGCGGTCAACTTGTTAGTGATGACCTTGGTATGAAGCTTGATAATGTTGATACTTCAATGCTGGGCACGGCTAAAAAAGTGAAAATTTCAAAAGAAGATACTGTAATCGTTGATGGCGCTGGAAGCAAGGCTGATCTTGAAGCAAGATGCTCTCAAATTCGTATGCAAATAGAAGAATCAACTTCAGATTATGATAAAGAAAAATTACAAGAACGTTTAGCTAAATTAGTGGGTGGCGTGGCTGTACTTAAGGTTGGCGGCGCTACTGAAGTTGAGGTAAAAGAACGTAAAGACCGTGTTGATGATGCGCTACATGCAACTAGGGCCGCTGTTGAAGAGGGAGTTGTTCCTGGTGGTGGTGTAACTTTATTTTATGCTGCAAGAGTGCTTGAGCAATTAAAAGGGGCAAATGAAGATCAACAAGCTGGTATTAACATTGTTAAAAATGCACTACAGTCTCCTGTAAGACAAATTGCTGAAAATGCTGGTGTTGATGGCGCTGTTGTTGCTGGTAAATTGTCTGAAAGTACTTCAACTGTTTTTGGCTTTAATGCTCAAGCTATGGAATATGTTGATATGTTTAAAGCTGGTATTATTGATCCAACAAAAGTTGTTAGAACTGCTCTGCAAGATGCAGCATCTGTTGCTTCATTAATTATTACGACTGAGGCTATAATTTTTGAAGATCCGGAAAAGAAAAATGATTCTGGAGCTTCTGCTTCTCCTATGGGCGGCATGGGCGGCATGGGTGGTATGGGCGGCATGGGTGGCTTCTAACCCCTCTCCTATATCTGAAAATTGTAGCGCAAAATATTAAAAAGCGCTACGATCCTGAATTTGGGGAAGTCAATGTCAAGAATCTGTCTTTTTAAGTGCTTATTTTAGAATTTACACACTATAAAAAGACAGACCCCTTGAATAAATTTATTAATTACTACATTTTTAAGATATCAGATAAAATCTACACAATTTAATTTTAATAGGTAACGTATAATTAATTGTGTAAAACGGATAATTTCTCTGGCCAATAGATAAGTCGGGTCTTAAGCAGCTACTAATTTATTACCTCTTTAATGATGTAAGGTGCTGAAAATATTCCATTAGATTTTTTGCCACCAATAAAGATATCACCAAAAATAGGTACAGAGCCTAATATTTTACTTGCTCCATATAATGATGGCATAATATGACCTTTAAGTTCTATGAATTTAGCTACAGTGTTAATTTCTCCTTTCATTGTAAAATTAAAAAATGGTCCAATACTTTTACTTTCGTGAATAGTTAAGATTCCATTTTTAAAGTGAATTTTACCTGACATTTGTGAAAAAACTATATCTTTATTACCGCTTATTGTCCTTAATAAACCAGGTAAAGAGGCTATTGATATCATTTTGGCGAGAGATTTTGAATCATGTATGACAAAACGATTAAAAATAAAATTTCCGTTTAATATAGAGACAAAGTTTCCAGCTCTACTTTTTTTTCTAGAAACTCTAATATCAATTTTCATTTCACCTGATCTCATATCGTTATAAGCCCCTATAGCTTTTAAAAAAGCCCCTGCATTATTAGATTTAATTGACCATTGTTCATCCTGTTTTGCACTTAATTTAATATCAACTATTTTCGAGCCAATAAAACCGTCTATATTACCTTCATAACATTTATTAACGTCGCAATTAAGTTTTAAATTTAGACCATCTAGAAAAATATCATTTTTAAGTTTTACCCTTTTTATATTAGCTTTAATTTGTGTTGTTCCACTATCCCTTTCTTTTTGCAAAAACCGCATCATATTTGCTTTAGATAAATCTAGGCTGTTGCCCTGAATATTTATATTAACTGAGTTATTTTTTAATGCTAATATGGTTGATATATCAGTTTCTTGATGTTGTAATTTATGAGCGTTAATTTTTAAAAAACCTGGCGCAAGAGTCATATTACCTAAAATAGCTAAATTATTTGCTCCGTTTAAGGTAAAATTAATGTCAGCATGATTTAAGGAGTCCAAATTTCCTGTTATATTAAGAGTTGCTAGCTGGCCTTTTGCTTTATTTATACCAAGCTTATTAAAATCAAAAGCAAGGTTTTTTAAATCAGATTTTATAAAAATTTTATTTTCATTATTCTGATTAATATATTGAAAATTTAATTGAGCTGTGCCTTGATTTAAAGTTATAAAGGCAAGTTTTTTATTTAATTTATTTTTGGCTAAACTGTTTGATAAATTACTATTAATATCTAATTTATAATTAAAATTGCTCTTATCCTCAAAATTTTGGTTATATTCAATCTGTGAGTTAAAACCATTAATTTTTCCATCACCACTAATTTTTAAGCTATTACCATCATATTTACCAACTATTTTAATTTTGTTAAATTTAACTTTATCATTAAATATTGATAAATTACTATCGATAACGTCAGCTGTTATATCATAAATATTCTTAGTTTCAGGCTTAAGTGGTATTTTAATTTTAATATCAATCTGAGCTTCTCCGCCCATCTTTTTTAGATCAATATCTGCTTGTTTTAAATCATTTTGTGCTTCTATTGAGACAAAATTCATTAAATCATTAGCAGGCCCTGAAGCTTTTGCTGTAAAGGATAAAACCGTTTTATTAATGCCTTTCCAATCCATTAATATGATTCCATCTCTTATTGTAATATCATTAATCTTTGCGCTGTTAACAATAAATGTTGTTAACAAACCTTCCTGTATAACATCAAGCTGAGCATTGCTTACTGGCGGGAGCAGATCATCATATACATATTTTAGGTTTTTTATTTTTGCTAAAAATTTAACGTTGTTCTTATTAAAATTTTCCTTTTCTATATCCTGCGGGCTAAGATTAATATCACATTGCGCTGATATTATTTGACCGGAATAAATAAATTTATCAATAAATTTTAATAATTTATTATCGTTATCAAAATAATGGAAAGGTTTATAAAAGGAAATAGGTATATTTTCTAAAGAGCCAGCAATTTTTAACCCTTTATTCACTTCACCATGTATGTCAATAAAATGTTCTTTATCAAAATTTGCTTTTACAGCGTAGCTTTTATAGTTGTTTATATTATTACCGAATATTTTTATAGTACCTTTTTCATCAATCGTAGCTAAGTTAGCTTCAAATTTAGAATGATTTTTAAATAATTTGCTATAATAATGTAAATTTGCTTCACCTTGAAAAAAATGGTTATTTTCTTTTGTAGATATTATAATTTGGTTAATTAAAATATTCGCTCCAAAGCTAGAGTTTATATTGTTAAATTTAAAAACTGGGTCAACGTAAATATCTTTAAATTTAATCACTAATTCGCCAGAATTTTTTGCTTTAATTGTTTCTATAAAAATTTTGCCGTCTTTAATGGATAAATTGTCGAGGCGAACATCAATCTTTTTTGATTTTAAATAATATTCAAATATATATTTTGTTGGTTTAATCAAAATAGCTTTATCATATTTATACGCAGCAATTGAAGCTGCAACGATAATTGCTATTATTAAAATTAATTTTAATAAAAATTTAATCAATATTTTCACTTTACTAGACTTCAAAATACTATTTCTTAAAACTTAACATTATTTACTATATCCGGGTTTTTTATAATAGCTATCTCTTTATTTTGTAGCTTAAACCTTGCAAAAAATAAAAAACTAGGTTAGAATGTGGTTCGTTTATTTGATATTTTAAGTAATTATAAAAGAATAATTTATTATGGCTAGAGTAACAGTTGAAGATTGTGTTAGAAAATTACAAAATAAATTTGAGCTCGTAGCTCTTGCCGCCCAAAGAGCAAAATCCATTAGCCGTGGTGCACCTATTACAGTCGATAGAGATAATGATAAAAACGCTGTTATTGCCTTACGTGAAATCGCCTTAGATCATCTTGATGTTGAACAATTAAAAGAAGAGTTGATAAGTAGCTTACAGACTCGTAACAAAATTGATATAATAGAAGAAGAAAATCTACATGCTGAAAGTAAGGATAATGTAATTGATGTTTCAGATGATTCGGTAATGTTTGAAGATGAAGCTTCTTTAAATATTAATTTTAGCAATATCATTGATAGTGAAAATAATTAGTTCTTTAGCACTGATTCTAGATTATTAATATTTACACAGGCACAAAGCATGCTAGCATATATAAATTCTATATACATATGTAAGAGTAGAGGCAAAATAATAGGTATATAATTGCCAAATAGGAATTTATTTACCTAAAAACTTAAATCTTCATTAATTGAATGATTTACCGATAGAGTAACATCTATAGCCTAGTTCTAAAATCATTTTTCTATCGAGAATATTTCGCAAATCAATAATTACTGGATCCGCCATCTTTTTTTTAATTTGTGCATAATCAAGCTGGGTAAATTCCTGCCATTCAGTTAAAATGATTATTGCATTTGCACCATTTGCAGCCTCTAATTCATTATTTGCATATTTAATCTTATCACCAAAATATTTTCTTGCATTCGCCATACCTTGAGGGTCATAGGCCGTAATTTCATTCCCTTGTGCGCGCAGCAAATTAATTAGGGGAATCGCTGGACTGTTTCGTAAATCGTCAGTACCAGCTTTATAGGTCAGGCCTAATATACCGATTTTTTGTCCTTTAACTTTAGGTCCTAAAAACTTAATAATTTTATCTAATATTAATTTGGGCCTGTTAGTATTTGCTTTAATTACAGAATCTAAAATTAAAAAATCTGTCTTGATTTTTTTTGTTAAATGTTGCAAAGCTAAAATATCTTTAGGAAAACATGACCCACCAAAACCAGGGCCAGCCTTTAAAAAAGCTGAACCAATTCTTTTATCTAAGCCCATGCCAAATGATAATGAATTGATGTCAGCTCCAACTGCCTCACAAAGATCCGACATTTCATTGATAAAGGCAATTTTAGTTGCTAAAAAACTATTAGAAGCATATTTAATAAGTTCAGAGGTAATTAGGTCTGTTTCAACTAAGCTTATATCCTGATTAGTTAATGGCAAATAAACTTGTTTCATTATATTTAAAGCTTTATCTGACTGAGTCCCAACAATAATGCGATCAGGATTTAAGAAATCATAAACAGCAGAACCTTCGCGTAAAAATTCTGGATTAGAAACAATTTCTAAATCAAAACCATTATTTAGTAACAGCTCTCTAATTTTTTGACATGTTCCTGGTGGAACGGTGGACTTTACTACTAAAATACAGTCTTGGTTTGCATATTTTGCAGCATTTAAAGCAGCGTCAAAAACATATTGCAAATTCGCTTCACCTGTTTTTTCCTCAGGTGTGCCAACAGTAATAAAAATTACATCAGCATGCTTTAATTCTTGGTCATAACCATATTTAAAATTTAACCTTTCCGTAGAACCATATTTTTTAATATAATATTCAAGATCATCCTCAAAAATAGGAGATTGTAATTTATTTAATTGCTTGATTTTTTCTAAAGCAATATCAAGACAGGTTACATCATGACCAAGATGCGCCATCATTACCCCAGAAACTAAACCGACATATCCTGTGCCTATAAATGTAATTTTCATCAAATTATTAATTTTAAATAAGGCATAGCCTAACATAATCTAACTAACAGCGCAAGCTTATCTCTTCTTAGCAACTGGGTGAGATTTATCATAAATGCTCTCAAGATGAGATAAATTTACTTTTGTGTATCGTTGGGTTGTTGATAAACTTGTATGGCCAAGTAGATCTTGAATTGATCTTAAATCAGCACCATTTTCGAGCAAATGAGTGGCAAAACTATGGCGAAAAGAATGAGAACTAAGATGGTTTGGTAGGCCATAAATATTTCGTAACATCACTAATTCTTTATTAAAATTATTTCTAAGTAGTGTTTTTCCTGTTTTTGTTCTAAAAATTGGTTGATTTTGCTCTATTTGATATGGTAATAATTTTAGATATTCTAGCACTAAATCTCGTGATTTTTTGATCCATGGAACTAATCTTTCTTTATTTCCTTTACCAATAATTTTAATATATTCAGAATTACTGATATGATTTTTTGTTAAAGATAATGCTTCGGAAATTCTCAAGCCACTTGCATAAATTAAAGTAAGCAGCGCTTTGTTACGAAGATCAATCCATTCTATTTCTAATAAATCCTCAATTTTATCAAGTGAAATAGATACCTCTTCCTTAGATAAAGCTTTAGGTAAGGATTTACCTTTTTTAGGGCTTGCAACAGCATAGATAGAGTGAACCACAATATCATGTTTTTTTTCTAAAAATTTATAAAAGTTTTTTACCGAAGATAATGCCCTTGCACTTGAAATTGGTGCATAATCAAATAATTTGCGATCTGAAAGCCAACTTCTAACCAATCTGATATCAACCGAAGAAATCACCTGAATAGTTATATTTTGATTTAAGTAATTTTGTATAAATCCTAAATAATTATTTAAATCATTTAAGTAGGATATAATGGTATTATCTGAATAATTTCTTTGTTTTTTCAGGTATATTTGCCATTCATTAATAAGTTGTTTAACTTTTTCTGTAATCATTTTTTTTTACTTAATAAGCCTTGGTATCAAATAATTATGCATTAAAATACCTTTATCTGAAAGTTTTAAAAAATTATTATTTATTGATAATAAGCCATTATCTAAATAATGTTCCAAATTTTGCTGATTTAAAATATCTGCAAATGTTAGGCCGGTGATATTTTTTAGCTTGTTTTCATCTAAACCATTTTGCAGTCTAGTGCTCATCATGATTACTTCTTCCACTATTTCGCTTTGCTTAAGTTTTACATTATTCTGAATTCCATTGCCAAAATTATTAATATGTTCTAACCATTTTGCTGGTTTATGATACATCATCAATGCTCTTATTTGAGGAGTATCATGAATTCTACTATGAGCACCAGGACCAATGCCAATATATTCATCGTAATACCAGTAACATAAATTATGAATAGACTCGCTTCCTATTTTGGCATAATTTGATATTTCATACCTATTATATTTAAGCTCTGTTAAAAAATTATTAGTCCAGCTATATAAATTTGCTGACAGCTCGCTAGAGGGTAATTTTAATTTTCCAGACCTATATAAGTTAAAAAATGGTGTAGCTTTTTCAATAGTTAGTTGATATAGGGAGAGGTGATCTCTTGTCAAATTTGTAGCAAATTTTAATTCTTCTTGCCAATCTGCAAGCGTTTGGTCTGGCCTTGCATAAATTAAATCAAAAGAATATCTATTAAATAACCTAGCTGCCTCCTCAATTGCGCTAATTGCTTCATGACTTGAATGCTTACGGCCTAATTTCACTAAACTATCATTATCAAATGACTGCACGCCAATTGAAACTCTATTAATTCCCGCTAATTTAAATTCTACAAATTTTTTACTTTCAAAAGAAGTTGGGTTAGCTTCTAACGTTATCTCACATAAATTATTGATTATACCGATGGATGCCAATTTGTTAATAATTGACTCAACCAATTGCGGTTTCATAAGAGAAGGGGTTCCTCCACCAAAAAAAATAGATTTTATTTGCTTATTTTTAATCTTTGACTCAAAATATTTTATTTCTTGTAAATATGCATCAAGCCAAATTTGATAATCTACATTACCCATAACATGAGAATTAAAATCACAATAAGGGCAAAGAGATAAACAAAAAGGCCAATGAATATAAATTGATATTTCTTTACTCATTATTGCACAATTTGGTATCTGTAGCTAATTTTAAAGTTTTTTGTAGATCATAACTTAATCTAGAAAATGTTATTTTTTCAAAATTTTTATATGGGATAAAAATTAGCGCAGTTTGATTCATATCCAGATTTTTATCTTTAGTCATTAATTGCATTAAATGTCTTATTCTACGTTTTATTTTGTTTCTAACAACAGCCTTTTTTGATAATTTTTTACTAACTTTCATGCCAAAAAAGATAGCCTCACTATCATTTATTTTAGGTAGCTTAAATTTTTTAACAAAAATAATAATAAAATACCTAGTTGATATTTTTTTGCCTCTTTTATTGACAAGGTTAAATTGTTTTTGATTTTTTAACGAATAAAGCGGCACAATATGTTAGGTCAGTTTAAGATATAAAATTAGGATAGGAATCTATAAAATAATCAAGTAGCTGTCAAGTTGCAAAATGTTGAGTCTTCGTTAAATCTTCTGCTACACTAGATTTTTTTTCGTAATATATCACTGCAAGAGTCATAGTTGCAATCATTGTAATAAATAGTCCTATTACTACTGGGTTTTGAAAATATTGATATAAAATTAAACAAATCGTTGGTGCCATTTTACCAATACTAGCAGAGCCAATTGCACTTCCTATACCAATAATAAGATATTTCTCTTCGCCTTGGATCTGTTTATTGTGCCAAATATTGACTTTGCAAGCAAAACCAACTCCTATAATTATTATCCATAATTTTAATGAAATCAGATATATAAAAGAAGCGTTATTTGCAAAATACCACATCGGAATTGATGATATTAAACATAAGAACACACAAGATAATAAAGTTTTCTGCGTGTCATATTTAATTAAAAAATGACCAATAACAGGTAAAATCATCATATCTAAAGTTAATAACATGGTGTTAGATGCCATCATATTACTAATTGTAGCATCACTAAATTTTGGTGTTAGACTATTCATTACTATAAAAGGAATAGAATATGTTACATAAGAAAAAGCTGAAACTATAGCTACTCTAAATAACACAATCTTGTGTTGCCAAAGAGTGTTTATACCCAAAAAAGAGTGAAATTTAAGTAAATCTTGCTTTGTAATTGATTGTTTTTCATCCTCATAATTCCTTAAAACATAACCAAAAAATCCAGCTACTCCACCTATTATAAAACATATACGCCAAGAAATTCCATCTCCCATTGCTAAAATAATACTACTTACAAAAGATGCCATAATAATTCCCAACATAGAGGAGGTTTGATATAAATATGAATTTCTATTAACCTCTTCTTCTGTTCTATTAGATAAAATATATAGTTTGGCGATTGTAATTTCGCCTGCAGAACAAATACCACTTATTGAACGCAAAATTATCAACAATATTGGTGCAAGGTAACCTATCTGTGAATGAGTTGGTAAAATGCCAAGCATAAATGTGCCAAATGCAATACCAAGTAAAGAATAAAATAAAGAAATAGCCGGACCAAAACGTGCAGCTATCATACCAAAAATATAAGAACCAACTGGCCTTGTAATTATGCTAGTGGCAAAAACGCTATAAGCAAGTATTAACGAAACTGATGGATCTGAATTTGGAAAAAAAAAGCCGCAAATATTGGCGCTAAAAAGCCATATAATGCTGTATCAAAATGATCGATAACATTAACAATCAGGATAGATATATCTCTTTTAGGCAAATTTTTCACATCTTACTCATAACACAATATTATCTAAAAATCATAGCAAAATCCATAAAACTTACAAGCAAATTTTAGCAGGGCGATTAAATTCTCTGAATAAAAAATGGAGAGGATGCTTGAAAAAATGT
>CAYGSI010000020.1:0-21927 GCA_964352655.1 uncultured Rickettsiaceae bacterium | reverse complement strand
GCTATACTAGCTTAGCCCATAGTTTAATTTTACACAAGTTTTTATACGTTACCGAAAAAAGAGTGATATTTCTTCCTGACCTGACTTAAATACAGTTTGTTAAAAAACCAGTAAAGAAAGCAAGCGAAAACAGCTTAAATGATCAATGAGGGTCTGTTAAATTCTCAAAAAGTGCTTTTTTTTGCAAAAAATTTATAGCACAATTAATTATACGTTACCGTGATTTTTTCAAATTTTTGACGTAATTTGCCCTTGGCATAACAAATTAGCCTTTTAACTAACGTTTTATGACTGACTCTGGTTGCCTGAATTTTATATATTGTCAAATCAGGCCCTTCTTTTACAATTTGCTACAATTATAGTTTTTCTGGTAAATGCCTAAGGCCGCGATACCAATCTTTTGCATTCATAGTATTTTTGCCTTCAGGCTTAAGGCTAGATATTTGTAAAATGCCATCAAGTGTAGCAATTTCCAAATAATCAGAATTTTGTTTTAGTATGGCTCCAGGCTCATAAATATGCTTTTCATTTATATAACTGGTTTTAATAAGCTTAATTTTTTTATTTTCATATTCAAAATATACACCAGGCCATGGATTCATGCCTCTAACTTTACAATCAATTGCAAACGCACTCTCATGCCAATTTATTTTAGACTCATCTTTGGATAATTTATAAGCATAAGTAATATTTTCTTGGCTTTGCTTTCTGGGTTTAATATTATTTATATTATCTAATACTTCTATCAACATTTCACCGCCCATTTTAGCGCAATAATTATGAAGTTCTGCCAAAGTAATTTTATCTGAAATAGGAAAAGTATTTTGTAATAAGATATTGCCAGTATCAAGCCCTGCATCCATTTGCATCACACAAACTGCGGATTCTTTCTCACCATTAATTATTGTTCTTTGTAACGGCGCAGCTCCCCTATATTTTGGTAATTTTGAGGGATGAATATTTAAACAACCATATTTTTTTGCACTTAAAATATTTTTTGGGATAATAAAACCATAAGCGACAACAACTATAATATCAGCTTCAATTGATTGTATTAAATCATCAATCTCATTATTTTTAAGAGTTTTCGGAGTATAAACATCTATGTTATTTTTTTCTGCCAATTCATGCACAGGAGATTTTACAATTTTCATTCCCCTGTTTTTAGCCTTAGGTGATTGTGTAAAAACAGCAGATATTATATGTTTTTTTGAGTCAATAAGCGCAAGTAATGCTGGGACCGCAAATTCTGGCGTGCCCATAAAAATAACGTTCATATTTACTATACTATAAATTTAAACTGGCAAATTATCATGCTTTTTCCATGGCATTTTTACTGACTTGCTACGTAAATATTTCAAAGATTTACATATTCTCCAACGTGTATTTTGTGGCTTTATTATATCGTCCAAATAACCCCTGGAAGCTGCAACAAATGGTGAAGTAATAGTATTTTTATAATTTTCGATAATTTCTTTTTTCTTTGCTGGATCTTTGCATTCTTGGCGAAAAATAATTTCAGCAGCGCCTTCAGCCCCCATTACTGCAATTTCTGAATTAACCCAAGCGTAATTATTGTCGCCCTTCAAATGTTTTGAATTCATAACAATATATGCCCCTCCATAGGCTTTTCTTGTAATTACAGTTATTTTAGGAACAGTTGCTTCTGCGTAAGCATATAAAAGCTTTGCACCATGTTTGATAATACCACTATATTCTTGATCTACACCAGGTAAAAAACCAGGAACATCAACAAAAGTAACAAGTGGAATATTGAATGCATCGCAAAATCTGATAAATCTTGCAGCCTTTCTTGAAGCATTAATATCTAAACAACCCGCTAAATGTATAGGCTGATTTGCAACAAAACCTACAGGGTTACCTTCCATATAACCAAAACCTATAATGATATTCTTAGCGTATTCTGCTTGTAATTCAAAAAAATCCCCCTCGTCGACAATCCTCTGAATTAATTCCTTCATATCATAAGATTTATTAGGATTAGCAGGTACCAAAGTATTTAATGACATATCAACTCTATCAGCCGGATCTTTTGTTGGTCTAATAGGTAATTTGCTACGATTCGATAGAGGAAGGAAATTCATGAATCTTCTAGTCTCAAGAAGTAATTCTACATCATTTTTAAAAGCATGATCTGCAACGCCAGATTTAGTACTATGAACCCTAGCACCGCCAAGTTTTTCCTGCGTGACCTCTTCGCCTGTCACAGTTTTAACTACTTCAGGGCCTGTAACAAACATATAAGAAGAACCCTGAACCATAAAAATGAAATCAGTTAACGCTGGTGAATATACCGCTCCGCCAGCACAAGGCCCCATAACTAAACTAATTTGAGGAATAACACCAGAGGCTAAAACATTGCGATGGAACAATTCACCATAACCACCAAGCGCATCAACACCTTCTTGTATTCTTGCGCCGCCTGAGTCATTAATCCCAATGACCGGAGCACCAATTTGCATAGCTGCATCAATCAGATTACATATTTTTTTAGCATGATATTCACCGAGCGAGCCACCAAGAACAGTAAAATCTTGACTATAAACAAACACCAAGCGTCCATTAATGGTTCCACGACCAGTGACTACACCATCACCAGAAAATTTTTTGTCACCCATGCCAAAATTATGACATCTATGCTCAACAAACATACCCATTTCTTCGAAAGTATCAGGATCTAATAATACTTCTATTCTCTCGCGCGCAGTCAGTTTCCCTTTTTCATGTTGATTTTGAATCCTTTTACTGCCACCACCAAGACGAGCAATGCTTCTTTTTTTATCGAGTATTTGTTGATTTTGAAAAATATTTTTACTCATAAGCACATAAAGTTATTGAGTTTTTCTAATTAAACAAAATTATAAAGATTTTTTTTATAAAAGATAGATATTTTTCTATGGAGCAATATAAACTTCTGGATAAACTTCTGGTATTGCTAAAGAAGTATAGACAAAAATATTAGAAAATGATAAGATGGCCTAAAAAAGGCTAAACGAGAATATGTATGGGTTGCTGTTGACAGAAACAGGAACAAGAATATTGATCTTTAAGTGACAAAGAAATAAGATTTTTCATCTTATTATCAAATGGTAACGCGTATTGAACAAAGCTATAGTATAAAAATTTTATGTACAGAAACTTATGATACCTATAGCAAATATAAAATATCACCTCAGCACTCCACTTCAAAATCCGAAACTTCTCTTGTGGAAAGCAAAAATTCTCTGATTCGCCATTATCTCGCTCGCTTTAACAGGCAATCTAAGCGATATTCTAAGGCTTTCAAGATGATAGAAAATTCTCTTATCTTGCTTTTCTTTAAAGATATATTATCTATACTTCTTTAGCAACGCCAAACTCCTTGAGAATAGAAAGATTTTTTAGTACCCAAAGGAAAGCTAAGAAGTAAAAAACGATATTCTAAACCTAATTGCACCATTAACGAACTTATATATTCATAGTACGTCTGTTTTGCTTGAAAATTACCTATAAAGAAGATAGCAATTAAATGATTAATTAAAAATTATTTTTATAATGAAGATAGCAATTGTTGGTGGTGGTATTTCTGGCCTTTCTCTGGGATATTTAATAAATGACATTGCAGATATTACTATTTTTGAAAAAAATGATTATATTGGTGGACATTCACGAACAATCGATCTTAACATAGATAATCAAAATATATCAGTTGACACAGGATTTATAGTATTTAATAAAAAAAACTATCCAAATCTTACCGCTTTTTTTGATCATTTAAATGTAAAATATGAAAAAAGTAATATGTCTTTTGGTGTATCAATAGCTAATGGGGAAATAGAATATTCAACGAAATCAGTGGATAGCTTTTTTGCGCAACGGAAAAATATCTTCAATATCAATTTTTTAACAATGATCTGGGATATATTTTCATTTTACCGAAATTCACAACAAATTATTAAAGAGAATCCATATATTAATTTATCATCAATGCTTGATATGCTTGGTCTTGACAAATGGTTTCGTAACTATTTCCTTTTGCCTATGGCAGGTTCTATCTGGAGTTCCAATGCAAAACAAATAGAAAATTTTTCAGCAAAATATTTGATTGATTTTTTTAATAACCATGGACTCTTATCATTTAATGATCAACCAATATGGCAAACAGTGACAGGGGGTAGCAAACAATATATACATAAATTAACTAAAGTTTTAAAAAACAAGATATATAAGTCAGTTGCCATAGAAAAGGTTATGCGTAATAAAGATGGTGTAATATTAGAAGATGATACAACCAAAAGATATAATTTTGATCAAGTTGTTTTTGCCTGTCATTCCGACCAAGCAATAAAAATTTTAGCAAGGCCAAGCGTTGAAGAAGTGGCATCAATTGGCGAAATTAAATATAATCAAAATAATATTGTAGTCCATTCTGATAGCTCATTAATGCCTATAAATAGAAAATGTTGGTCTAGTTGGGTCTATCGTTGTAACGATAAAAATAATATAGAAGAAAAATTGTCATTAACTTATTGGATGAATAATCTACAAAACATTAATACTAAAACTCAAATATTTGTGACGGTTAATCCATTTTTAGAAATTAACGAAGCCAAGATATTTGATAGATATAAATTTGAACACCCATTATTCGATATGAATACAGATTTTGCACAAAGGACCATTGAAAAAATACAAGGGGAAAATAATACGTGGTTTGTCGGTGCTTATAATGGTTATGGCTTCCATGAAGATGGCTTAAATAGCAGTATTAAAATAGCAAAACAAATGGGAGCAAAAATACCATGGTAGATAAACCCAGAATAATTTTTGCAAGAATTTTTCATAAACGTTTTTTCCCCAAAGTAAATCAATTTCTATATAATTCATTTTATTTTCTTATCCCACTAGATTCACTTGAAAAGCTTAACCAAAATTTTATGGTAAGGTTAAATAAATTCTGGTTTTTTAGCTTTTATCCAAAAGATCATTGCCCAGATGAAAATTTACATAAATGGTTTAAAAATTTACTTAAAAAATATAATGTAATTAATAAAAATGAGGCGGTTTCTATAAGTTTAATGGCAATGCCTAGAGTATTGGGTTACGTTTTTAATCCAGTCAGTTTTTGGTTTTGTTTTAATAATAGTAATAAATTGATTGCTGTGCTTTCTGAAGTTAGAAATACTTATGGCGAAAAACATAGTTATCTTTGTTATAATTATGATTACTCACCAATTAATAATCAAGATATATTGATAACTAAAAAAATTTTTCATGTATCCCCATTTATTAAGCGCAGCGGTAAATATAATTTTCGTTTTGCTATGGAAGAAAAAAATATCGGTGTTTGGATTGATCTGTTAAATGATTCAACTAAAAAAATTATTGCAACATCTATAGTTGGTAAAATTGTTGATTATAATAATAAAAATCTTGTATATTCTTTTGTTTTTTTTCCATTCATAACATTAAAAACAATAATATTAATACATTGGCAAGCTTTAAAATTATTTATTAAAGGTATCAAATATTTAAACAAACCAAAACAATTAAAAACCAAACTTAGCATAGCATTAAATAAAAAACATGATTAATACAATAATTGCTCAAAATTTTTTTACTACATTGGAAAAAATAGAACATGGTAGTATAAAAATTACTACACCCGAGGATAATATAATGATTTTTGAAGGTAAATTACCAGGTGAAAAAGCAGACTTAAAATTAAACAAATGGTCTGTAATAACCAGATTAGCATATTTAGGTGATATTGCCTTTGCCGAAGATTACCGAGATGAAAATTTTACTACAAATAATCTCCTGAGTTTATTACAATTTGCGCTCGCAAATGATAAAATTCTTGGAAAATATATTAATAGTAACATCCTGCTTAGGTGGATTTATCGTCTAGGATATTATATTAATAGCAATAGTATCAAACAGAGTGCGCGCAATATCTACAAACACTATGATCTTGGAAATAGTTTTTATAAATTATGGTTAGATGAATCTATGTCTTACTCATCAGCAATATTTAAAACTCCTGGAGAAACATTACAAAACGCACAATATAATAAATATGACAGAATTATTGACAGAATGGCTAATGGCGTCAATATTTTAGAAATTGGCTGTGGATGGGGTGGTTTTGTTGATAGAGCCATGCAAAAAAAAGATTTGAACATTAAAGCTATTACGCTATCAAATGCACAATATCAATATGCCCAAAATCGTGTTGGCAACATAGCTGATATTGCTATAGAAGATTATAGAAACCAAGATGGTAAATATGATAATATAGTTTCAATTGAAATGTTTGAAGCAGTGGGTAAAAAATACTGGCCTATATATTTTGCTAAAATAAAACATTTATTAAAAAATAAAGGCAAAGCTCTAATACAAACAATTACTATAAGAGACGACTTGTTTGATCATTATAACAAAGGTTCCGATATGGTCCGTAGCTTTATATTTCCTGGCGGAATTTTGCCAAGCGATAGTCAGTTTATAAATTTAGCTAACAATGCAAACCTTAAGATAAATGATATTTATAAATTCGGTCAAGATTATGCTAAAACTTTAGAATTATGGCTAGAAAAATTTGATAATCAATATAATGCCATCAGAGAGATGGGCTTTGACGATAAATTTATTAAAATTTGGCGATTTTATTTAGCAAGCTGCGCAGCCTGTTTTAAGTCAAAAAGAACGAATGTTATTCAAGTAGAACTCCAAAATGATGTAAAAAGTAAGGCTTGATCTGACAGACAATGTTTTATAATTTTGGCAGACTGATTATTGAACTCATTTATTGGTGTCTATCTATAATGGGAATGTTGCGAGCTAAAATAAAGCTTTAGATTTTATAAAAGCTTTGTATAATAGATTTTATAAGGTTTGTAAGGTAATTATTATGTCATCACATCAATATCGAAAAATTAAGAAGTTATAGCACTGTTAAGAAAATAATTACTGGATTAAATTTACCAAAAACACCTTATTAAAAGAACAAATAGACTAGAATCCTGCTGGTAAATTAGTTATAATTACTACTGGTGTTAAAATTTATAAGAATATAACAATGAATTATATAGGATTTTTATTAATTACAATTGGTTTTTATTTTATAATCTCTGGTATTATTGGTTTATATCGATTTCCTGATTTTTATACTAAAATTCACGCAGCGGGTGTAGTTGAAATCTGCGGCGTACCAATTTGTCTTATAGGTCTTGCATGCTTACATTCCGATTTTGCTTCAATTTTTAAATTGTTGGCAATATCTTTTCTGATGCTGTTATTGAATCCTGTTGCAACACATGCTATAGCAAGAGCCGCCCTTGGTTATAAAATCGATAAAGATGGGAGAACCAAATAATGCAAACTTTGTTTTTCATACCGGATAAATTATCAGCTTCAACAAATTTTGTGTTACTTATTGTCAGCCTCGTACTTTTAGTAATAATTTGTTTTAGATTAATAAAATCAAATGATTTATTTGAATCGACAATTATAATGTCATTATTTAGTCTCATTATTGGAATATGTCATTTATTTATGGATGCACCTGATGTTGCCATGACAGAAGTTGCCCTTGGTTCTTGTCTTGCAACCTGTGTTTTGTTAAATCTTGTAAAAATTTTTGGTAATGATTTAGGAAATAAAGTAAGTAAGTTTAGATTTTTTGCCGTATTTTGTTTATGTGCTACATTTGTATTAATATTAATCCCCGTAGGGATGGATTTGCCAATATATGGTGATCCTGATACGCCGGTGCAATTATTTTTAACAAAATATTATGTTGAAAATATTGCAACTGATATTGGTCTGCCATCAATGGTAGCTGCAATATTAGGTAGCTATAGAGGTTACGATACTTTAGGTGAAGCAACGGTGATTTTAGTGGCAGGTCTTGCTGTAGTTCTAATATTAGCTAAGAGGAGAGAATAAATGTTAAAATCTTTTATTATATTAAAACAAGTAATATCATTCATAATACCTTATGTGATTTTATACGCAATATACATACAACTTAATGGTGAATATTCTCCTGGTGGTGGATTTCAAGCAGGAGTAATTTTTGCCAGCGCAATTATTGGTTTTAATCTAATTAATGACCCTGGTATGGTGTATAAATATTTTCCAGAAAAATCATTAATTATTGTAGGCGCACTTGGAGTTTTAATTTATTCTGGTTGTGGCCTTTTTTCTTTCATATATGATGATAATTATTTAAATTATGGTTCTATAGTCAAAGATAATGCTCTTTTGGGCCAACATATTGGAATCTTTGTGATAGAAATTGGAGTGGGTTTGAATGTTTCTGCTATTATGTGTTTAATTTATTTATCTTTAAATGAACAATAATTACTTAATTTATGACAAATATTATTTTTTTCTTTGCAATTTTGGTTTTAGTTTCAGGCCTTTTTATAATGTTAACAAGTGATAATTATATAAAAAAAATACTAGGTCTTTCTGTTTTTCAACAATCTGTGCTAATTTTTTTTGTAGCACTCGGTAAAGTAAGTAACGGAATTGTACCAATAGATATTTGTGCTGGAGCTGCAAATTGTAAATATAATTTTTCAAGCCCTTTGCCCCATGTTCTAATGTTAACTGCTATTGTTGTTGGTTTTTCAACATTATCTGTGGGTTTAGCCTTAATATATAAAATGCATAAGGAATATGGCAGCGTGCTTGAAAGTGAAATTATTCTCAAATAATTTATTTTAAAACTTATTATATATGTTTTTTTTAGAGAAATTTCATCAAAATCTTTTTCAGAATATTCGGGCAAAAAAATTCTTTTTTTTGATAGCCATCTGCTTTGTTATTTTCTTAATAACAAATATTATTTTGCTTTATATAGAAATTAACTCGCATACTAATAACCCAATAGATATTATTGGATTATTATTATTAATTGCCACCAGTTTATTTTTTTTCTTAATTTATTTTTTTAATATAAAAATTCCTAGCAATCTATTTTTTATCAAAAAAGATAAAAAACGTATTTTAAAACTTCGCAAAAGAATAATTACTGCATTTACTCTAGGCACAACGATTCCAACGATAGTTGTTGCCATTTTTTCAATTTACTTTTTTTATTTTAGTGTGCAATCCTGGTTTGATAGCAAAATTTCTAAAGTTTTAGAGCAATCGGTTTTTGTTGGAGAATCTTATATTGATGAGCATGTAAACCAATTAAAAGATATTTCTATTTCAATTTCACAAGATTTAAATTCTATTTATTATGATTTAATTGGTGATCCTGTATATTTCAAGAAATTTTTAGATGCTCAAGCAGAAATTAGATCACTTAATGAAGCAATAGTTTTTAAAAAAGACACTCATATAATTTTAGCCAAAACCGCTTTTAGTTTCTCTTTATCTTTTTTAACAATTCCAGAATATATTTTTAAAAAAGTTGATAATGGAGAAATTGTGAGAATTGAATCTGATCCGACAAAAATAAGGGTTTTGATTAAATTACGTGATTATAGTGATACTTACCTCCTAATTGGCAGAGTAATTGATAATAAAATTATTAACCATATTGATCAAACCAACGGTACGGCTCAAGAATATTTTAACTTAAAAAAGGATATTTTTAGCCTACAAATTAAATTTTTAATGATTTTTGTTCTTTTTGCAATAAGTTTAACTTTATTTGCAATTATCTGGGGTAGGAGATTTGCAGAGCGAATAGTAAAACCTATAAAAAAATTAGTTATTGCAGCTGAAAAAGTCAAAAACGGTGATTATACTGTCCAAGTACCAGAACATAATTTAAGAAAAGATGAAGTTAAAATACTTTCATCTGTATTTAACAGAATGGTAAAACAAATTGATAGGCAAAGGCACGACCTAGTTGTTGCTCAAAGAGCTATGGCTTGGTCTGATGTTGCTAGAAGAGTAGCTCATGAAATCAAAAATCCACTAACTCCAATAAAGCTTTCTGCTGAAAGATTGTTAAAAAAATTCACTAATGACGTTGACGATCAAGAAGTATTTAAAAAATATTTAAATAATATTATCAGGCACTCAGACGATATTAAAATTATAGTTTCGGAATTTGTAAATTTCGCACGCCTACCTTCGCCGAAATTTGCCATTTGCGAAATTATATCTATGATTAATACTATAATTGATGCAAGGAGATTAATTAACGAAGATATAGTATATCAGGTTAAATCGAATGTAAAATCTTTTGATTTTGTCTGTGATAGCGCGCAAATTAGTAGAATCATAGTTAATTTAGTACAAAATTCTGAAGATGCAATGATTATAAACAAAAAACAAAAAACAATTCAAATCGAAATTGAAGTAAACGATAAATTCTTCAATATTGCAATCTTAGATAATGGGCCTGGTTTTAATAAAAATATTTTAAAAAATGCAGTACAATCTTACTTTACCACGAAAGAAAAAGGTATGGGTCTAGGGCTTGCCATTGTTGATCGAATAGTACAAGATCATTTTGGTGCTTTAAAAATTTCAAATAGAAATAATGGTGGTGCGTTAATAAGGTTAATTTTTGATGTACAAGAATTAAAGATGCAGTTAAAATAAATGTTACAAAAAGTTAAAATTTTAACTTTTTTGAGAAAAATTAATCTATGTTGCATAAATACTATTGTTTTATCTTGATTTCTATGTTTTATAGTTATAATTTAAACCTAGGTAATAGTTAAATTGGGTTTTATGCAATTTAGATTTACTGCAATGTTCTTAATTAGTTTTTGGTTGTAAAAATTTAATAAACATTTAAAAACTCGTAATTTGATAGAACTATTTGGTTAATTTAAGTAATTGGGGATGAATATTTATGTCACTGGACGTATTAGTAATTGATGATGAATCTGATATTAGAGAAATAATATCAGATATTTTGAAAGATGAGGGAGTTTCAAGTCGTACTGCAGCTAACAGCACCCAAGCATTTAAATTAGTTACAGAAAAGGTTCCTAATGCTGTGATATTGGATATTTGGTTGCAGGATAGCGAACTTGATGGTCTTGGTATTTTGGAATTAATCAAGAAACAATATCCACTAATGCCAGTTATTGTTATTAGCGGGCATGGCACTATAGAAACAGCAGTAAGCGCGATTAAAATGGGCGCTTATGATTATTTAGAAAAACCATTTACCCATGATAAACTTGTTGTTGTATTAAAGAGAGCATGCGAAGCTGCAAAATTACGTAGAGAAAATATAGATTTACGCTCTAAAGTAATCGATAAAACAGAATTCATAGGTAATTCTTCAGTCATGACTAAACTTAAAGGGGAAATTGATAAAGTTGCCCCCACTTCTGGCAGGGTTATGATTCACGGTGGTGTTGGCAGTGGTAAGGAATTAGTGGCAAGATTGATTCACAAAAGATCAAAAAGAGCTCACGGTTCTTTTATTGTGTTTACCCCTACTGCAATGTCTACCACTAAAATGCAACAAGAATTATTTGGTGACGAAGAACAAAGTGAAGAAGGCAATGCGTTTGATAAGAGAATTAGTGTTTTAGAAGCAGCTCATAATGGTACTTTATATATAGATGAAGTTGGTGATTTGCCTCCATTAATCCAAAATAGATTGTTAACCTTTCTTAAAGAGCAAACAATTGTAAAAAATAATGGTAAAACTGCAAAGCTTGATGTTCGCTTTATCACTGCTTCAACTAAAGAACTTGAAAAGGAAATTTCGCAGGGTAAATTTAGGCAAGATCTTTACTTTAGACTTAATGTTGTACCGCTTCATGTAGCTAATTTATGTGAACGAAAAGAGGATATATCTTTACTTGTTAAATATTTTGTTAAACAATTGGCAAAATTTTCTGGTTTAAAAGAAAGAGAATTTTCTGATGAGGCGATAGCAGCGCTACAAGCCTATAGTTGGCCAGGAAATGTTAGACAATTACGTAATGTAATTGAATGGACGTTAATAATGAATCCTATAGTTTCTGTAAATAGTGAGCAAGTGAAATCAGATATGTTACCTCAGGAAATAATTAGCAACAGCGTTAATATATCTAAGCCTGATACGAATATAGATATGATGTCTATGCCGCTGCGTGAGGCAAGGGAAGTTTTCGAAAGACAATATTTATCAGCTCAGATGAATAGATTTAATAATAATATATCTAAAACCTCAACTTTTGTTGGCATGGAAAGGTCGGCCCTACATAGGAAACTTAAGACTTTAAATATTCATGCATCGAATCAGAAAACAGAAAAAGAGATGGATACTGTTTAACCTTGTTTATATGAAAATTTTATATTAATATCTAAATTGATAAATAAAAGATTTTAGATAATGAAAAAATTTACCATTAATTGTGATTTTGGCGGTCAAATGTCTCCTTTCACTATTTTTATTGGCAAACCTGAACATAGCCATCATCCTCTGCATTTTCAGGCTGATTGGCTGTCCAAAGAGCGTGGTGGTACTATTCCATCTGATGTTATGGATGCGGTTGCACAGTTAAAGGAATTGTCTGAAAAGAACAATGTATCTTTAGAAGAATTATGTGTTTACGCTCTTGCCTCGGAAGAAGAGCAAGCTCAGATTGAATCTGATGAAGACTAAACAAATATTTCAAAGCAACTTATTAAATTATTCTCGTTGCGTTAAAAATAATCATTATGCAGCTTAATTTTTCTTTAGATTTTAATAATCTAAATTCTTTATCAGGGTTACATAAAACCCATCAAATATTCCTTAATTATCTAAAAGATATTGATAATAAATTATATAAAGAATTACTTAATCATACAGCGAACTCCTTAAACAACTCTGATTTTCTCTTGAAATTGGCCATATATGTTGATGATTTTATTGCTGAATTATTTTTTGTAGAAAAAGAAAATTTAGAGCTCAAAAAAAGACAACAAGATTTTAATATAATTTATGAATGTAGACGTAAATTTGTCCAACGTGTTGTTAAAAAATATGATGGTAATGAAGTAATAATTCCTGATGATAGCAAATTTCATAAAATGTCTCAGAAAGTTTTTGCTATGCAAGTGATGGATTGGCTTCAAGAGCCTAATTTATTCAGACAAAATCTTCAAGAAGCTAGCCAATATGCATGTTATATGGTCAACGCTAATAGTGACTTGCCATTATTTAATATTCCAAGGAAACTAGATCAAGATAATCTAATTCGGACACACAAAATAGACATTTTTAAAAAAAAACCATATATTGGCTTTGATTACCGTGATGGTGAAATTAATTTAGAAAATGCTCTTGCCCAAACCAAATATTGCATATATTGCCATAAACAAAATAAAGATTCTTGTAGAACTGGCATTAAAAATGATAATAAAAAAACAGGTTGTCCGCTTGATCAAAAAATATCTGAAATGAACAAGCTTTTTGCTGATGGTTTTAATATTGGTGCTCTTGCAATAATAATAATAGATAATCCTCTGGTAGCAGCAACTGGCCATCGCATTTGCAACGATTGTATGAAATCTTGTATTTTTCAAAAACAAGATCCTGTTAATATTCCATTAATCGAGTCACAAATTTTAGAAAATGTACTCGCTCTACCATATGGTGTAGAAATATATTTGTTACTTACTAAATGGAATCCATTAAATATCAGATATCCGCTACCAAAACAACCAACTAACTATAATATTTTAGTTGCCGGACTTGGCCCAGCAGGTTTTGCGCTATCGCATTATTTGTTAAATGAAGGGCATAATATAGTTGCAGTTGATGGGTTAAAAATTCAACCTCTAGATTTTGATCACCAACAACCGATAAAATATTGGCAAAAATTAAAAATAGCTTTATCAAAAAGATCTCCTAAAGGATTTGGTGGAGTAGCCGAATATGGCATTACCAACAGGTGGGATAAAAATAATTTAACATTAGTTAGATTGATATTAGAACGCAGAAATAATTTTAAAATGATAGGCAGCGTGCGTGTTGGCAGTAATATTACAATTAAACAAATATTTGATTTGGGATTTGATTATATTGCTATGTGCGTTGGCGCAAAACCACCTCGTTATTTTAATTCTAATTCTTATTTTTTAAAAGGCGTAAAAGCTGCCGCAGATTTTTTAATGAATCTACAACAAGGTGGTAGTTTTCTGTCTCATAGTAATTCTAAAATGCTAATTAGAATGCCAGCGGTAGTTATTGGTTGCGGTTTAACGGCTATTGATAGTGCTGTCGAGATAATGCATTACTATCCAACTCAGGTGGAAATTTTTCTTACAACTTACGAAAATGGTCAAGTTGATTTAGCAAAATTAAACGCTGAAGAAAGCAAAATAGCCAAGGAGATGCTCTTACATGCAAAATTATTCCGGCAGGCGAAATCTGAACATAAAAAAATTGATATTTTACAATCTCTGGGAGGGGTTAGTATTTGTTACCGCGGGATTATCAAAGATTCTGCTGCATATCAAAGAAATCATGAAGAAATTGAACATGCCAAAGCAATTGGCATTAAATTTATTGAAAATGTAAAACCTGGTAATATTATCGGAGATAAAAATGATTATGCTAAAGAAATAGAATTCATTAACTCAGATAATAATATTATCATTTTACCAGCAAAAACTATATTGGTTGCTATAGGTACAGAAAAATTAAAAGCTATTCAGGCTAACCATATTCATGAAAATTTATCATTTTTTGGCGATTGTAATCAACGTTATTCTGGTAGCGTTGTAAAAGCTTTAGCAAATGCCAAAGATGGTTATTTAGCTATTACAAAAAAAATAACCAAAAATCCTCCATCATTCAGAAAGGATTTTACAAAATTTGGACAATATTTATCACAGCAATTAGAAGCAAAAATATACTCCGTGAAAGAAATTTCGTCAAATATGTTAGAGCTTGTGGTACGCTCTTCCATGGCAGCTAAAAATTATCAACCAGGACAGATTTTTCGTTTTCAAAATATAGTAAAGGATACTAAAAATTCAACCAAACCATTGGCTCTAAGCCCTTATGAAGTTAATGTTAGAAATGGTTTAATATATTTCGTAGTCTTAAAAACAGGCCGTTCAACTACTTTATGTAAAAATTTAAAAATAGGCGATAGCGTCGCTCTAATGGGACCTGTAGGATTTACCACGCAATTTATTGCTAAGAAATATCTATTAATAGGTTATGGCATTAGAAATATGGCTCTTTTACCGATTGCAAATAAAATTAAGCAACAAAATAGTGAAGTAGTTTTCCTCGCACATTATGATAAAAAACAAGATAGAATATATGAAAATAAAATTCAGTTAGTTGCAGATAAAATAATCTGGTCTTGCCATAATGATTTATTGAAATTATCTAGAGATCAAGATGAGTCACTAGCTGGGACAATTACAGATAATTTAGCTAAAATTATTGATAATGAACTTAATGATAATACAGAAATTATTTGTTATGCACCTAATCAAGTACTTGAACAAATAAAAAATAAATTTTCCAATCTGCATATGCGCTGTAACTTACTCTTACCAATGCAATGTATGATGCAAGGAATATGCGGACAATGTATTCAAAAAGTAAATAATAAAGATTATATTTTTGGCTGTGCTTGTCTTGAGTCTGATATTTGCAATTTTTCTCCGAAAAATTTTATAAATAGGTTAAATCAAAATTCATTATTTACTAAATGCTTATGAAATTTTCTAAATTACCCAGGATATATTATAATAAAACAATTTCAGATGGAGGGATCATTAAAATCGATGGCGAAATTTTTCACTATCTAAAAAATGTATTAAGATTGAAAATATTTAGAGAAATTAGACTATTTAATCAAAATGACGGGGAATTTAAAGCCCAAATTACTGAAGTTAATAAAAAAAAATTAACGATTATAATTAATGATAAATTACGTGATGTTGAAATAGAAAAACCGCTAACCTTAGCAATTTCCATTATCAAACAAGATAAATTTCTGCAAGCAATTAGCGCATCTGTACAGCTTGGTATAACGAAAATAGTACCAATAATCTCGGAGCGCACACAATTTAAAGACATAAATAAAGAACGCATCACTAAATATATTATTGAAACAGTAGAACAAACTGAACGTTTTACTATTCCCAAATTATGCGATGTTACTACACTTAAAGATTTTTGCAATAATCCTATCTCTGAGCAAATTATTTTTGCTAATGAAGAAGAATTTAGCGAGCAAAAAATTACTAATGTTCAAAAATTAAAAAATAACATAGCTCTTTTAATAGGTCCCGAAGGTGGTTTCTCAGGAGATGAAAAAATAATGCTGAAATCAAATCCTAAAATTTTATCTATAAGCCTTGGTAAAAACGTACTACGCAGTGAGGTAGCTACTATATATTTAATCAGCTGCATTAATTTACTACAATAATTTTATGTTAGAGAAAATTTTAGTTAAGAATCTTGATTTTTTGTTAGCAAAAAATATACCAGATAAAATTGCTGTAGCAGTTTCAGGTGGTATAGATTCGGTTGCTTTATTATTTTTAACAGCTAGTTGGGCAAGAAAAAAGAATATCAAGATCACGGTTTTATCAGTAGATCATAATTTACGTCCTGAATCTAGGTTAGAGATAAAATATGTTCAAAATATTGCAGAATCTTTAAATTGTGAATTTGTTCAATTTTCATGGCAAGGCAGTAAGCTTAAAACAGCATTACAGGAAAAAGCAAGGAATGCGCGTTATAAGTTAATGAGCGATTATTGCATTAATTCTGATATTAACTTAATTTTTACAGCGCATCATTTAGACGATATGCTTGAGACTTATCTAATAAAGAAAGCAAAAAAATCGAGTATTTTAGCTCTAAAACCAAATATTAGCTATTTTATAAATAATATTTGGATATTAAGACCTCTTTTTAACATTCCTAAATTTAAATTAACTTCTTTTCTTAAAGAAAATAATGTTAGCTGGTTTGAGGATAGTTCGAATATTTCTGACAAATATGAAAGGAACAGAGTGCGTAAGCAAATTAGTAGCTTATCTAATGCTAAAAAATCTGATTTACTAGCAGAATATAATTTATCAATAGCTCAATCTGAGAAATTAAATAAATTACTTATTAGTGCTATTGCAGAGATGGTCGCTATCTATCAACATGGTTTTGCTAAAATTGATTTAGTTAAATTTAATAACTTAGAAAATGAAATAAAAATTCATTTATTGAATTATGTATTAACAATAATTGGGGGCAATAAAAATATTCCAAGATATAGAAGTTTAAGCAAAATAATTGATAATTTAGCCAGTGGCAATTTTGATTCTTGCACTTTGCATAATTGTTGTATAGATGTAAAAAACCAAATAATAATAATTTATAAAGAACAATATAAAATTATGCAGGAAACAGCAAAAATAATAGATGAGAAAAAAATAATTTGGGATAGGTTTGAAATATTTTTAGACGACACGCAAAAATATCAAATAACTTCCTTAAATAGGCAAGATTATAGTAAATTAAAGGAATTTTTTAATCTAGCAAATTTGGCCAAAACAACTAATAATAGCCATAAACGAATATTATTTACTTTACCTGTAATTAAAAATCTTGAAAAAGTGGTAGCCATACCCCATATATCCTATTATGATGATTTTAATAAGGCTGATGTGAAAATTATTTTCAAATCTAATTTTACCTCGCGTTTTACCCATTTTTTTTAGGAAGTATTAATGAATAATCAGAACAAAAATATCTTTATTTGGATTTTTATTTTTATGTTGTTAATTTTTGTCTTTAACGCCCTGCAAGGGGATGGTTTTGGCAGAGTTAAAGAAAAATTAGCCTTTTCAGATTTTTTAAATAAGGTAGATTCAAGACAAATAAATTCTGTACGTATTGAAGGTAGGAATGTTGAGGGGGTATTAAGTGATGGCACTGCATTTTCAACTTATGTTGGCAATTACCCTAATTTGATCGACAAATTAATTATGAATGGCATCGATATTGATGTTATACCACCTGATACTAAAATGAATTCAATATTTAGTATTTTTGTCTCTTGGTTTCCTATGTTGCTTTTAATCGGTGTATGGATTTTCTTCATGCGTCAAATGCAAGGCGGGGGTAAAGGTATGGGTTTTGGTAAATCTAAGGCCAAATTAACTTCTGATAAAAATATAAAAATAACATTTGATGATGTTGCAGGTATTGAAGAAGCTAAGGAAGAGCTCTCCGAAATAGTAGATTTTTTACGAAATCCATCTAAGTTTCAAAAATTAGGTGGACAAATACCAAAAGGATGTTTGTTAATAGGGCCACCAGGAACTGGTAAAACATTACTTGCCAGGGCAATAGCTGGTGAGGCAAATGTACCATTTTTTAGCATTTCAGGCTCTGATTTTGTTGAAATGTTTGTTGGTGTTGGTGCAAGCCGTGTTCGTGATATGTTTGAACAAGGGAAACGCAACGCGCCTTGTATAATTTTTATAGATGAGATAGATGCTGTTGGACGCCATAGAGGCATAGGACTTGGCGGTGGTAATGATGAAAGAGAGCAAACACTGAACCAAATGCTTGTTGAAATGGACGGTTTTGAAGCAAATGAAGGAGTGGTAATTATTGCAGCTACCAACAGACCTGATGTACTTGATCCTGCATTGTTAAGACCTGGTAGATTTGATAGGCAAATTAGTGTATCTCAGCCTGATGTAAGCGGCAGAGAGCAAATTTTAAAAGTACATTTAAAAAAGATCAAACATTCTGATAAAATAGAACCTAGGATAATAGCAAGAGGGACTCCTGGTTTTTCAGGTGCAGAATTACAAAATTTAGTTAATGAGGCAGCCTTACTTGCCGCCCGTGCTGGTAAAAAAATTGTTGATATGGTTGATCTTGAAAACGCTAAAGATAAAGTTATGATGGGTGTTGAACGTAGATCTATGGTAATGACTGATGCCGAAAAAAAATTAACAGCTTATCATGAAGGTGGCCATGCTTTAGTTGGCCTTTATTGCCCTGCCTCTGATCCTATACATAAAGCAACAATAATTCCTCGTGGTAGAGCTCTTGGTATGGTTATGCGCTTGCCTGAAAATGATAGATTATCTATGACTTTTGAAAAAATGAATGCTGATATAGCAGTTGCAATGGCAGGTAGGGTTGCTGAAGAAATTATTTTTGGCAATGAAAAAGTTACATCAGGTGCTTCATCTGATATACAAATGGCTACTAAAATGGCTCAAGCTATGGTTACTGAGTGGGGTCTTAGTGAAAAAATAGGACCTGTGTTTCATGGTAAAAGCAATGAAGATATGTATGCTATGGGAGGCGGTGGTGATAAATCAAGATCTGAAAAAACCTCAGAGATAATTGACTTAGAGGTAAAAAGATTAATAGATGAGGGGTATGAATTTGCTAAAAAAATTCTAACTACCCACTTAGACGAACTGCATCTTTTAGCTAAAACATTGATAGAGCGAGAAACATTATCTGGCAAGCAAATTAAGAATTTATTATCTGGTAATGCGATAGATAGCGAAGCTGATGTTGAATTTCCTAAACGTAAATCAGCAAAGACTGATAAGAAAGTTTCTACTGAGGAAAAACCAGTTAAAACTAAAACCAAAAAGACAAAAACTGATAAATAATTTTGCTTTAAAATGTTTCAAATCGATGATAATCAAATTTTTAATTGCAATAATTTTAATATGTAATCCTATTTTAGTTCAAGCAAAACAAGAAAATTTAAATAAAATGCCAGAAGCCAAAAAATTAACTCACACTTTTGAAATACATGATCAAAAAATAAATGATGAATATCATTGGTTAAGGGATAAAGAATGGCCAGATAAAATTGCAAATCATGATATATTGGATTATTTAAATCAGGAAAATGATTATTTTAATAAATTCATGGAACCCTTAGCTGATCTAAAAAACGAAATTTTTGAAGAATTAAAAGGCAGAATAAAACTTAAAGATCAGTCTGTTCCGGTGCAAAAAGATAATTATTTTTATTATTCTAGAACCGAGGCTGACAAGGATTATACCATATATTGCCGTAAAAAAAACTCGATAGATGCAGAAGAGGAAATATTGCTTGATGTTAATGAGTTAGCAAAAGGTAAAAAATTTACTACTCTTGGTGCTTTTTCTATTAGCCCTGACCATAAAATAATGGCCTATTCTGTTGATTTTAGTGGTAGTGAAAAATATACAATTAAGCTATTTGATTTAGAAAAACAAAAATTATTACCAGATGAAATTCCAGATACTATTAGTGGAATAGTTTGGCATGAAAATATAGATGGTTTTTTTTACACTCCAACAAATGAACAATGGAGACACGACAAAGTTATGTTTCACAAACTTGGTGAGGATATAAAAAAAGATAAATTAATTTTACATGAGAAAGACCCGCTCTATTCAGTTTCGGTTAGAAAGAGCTCGAGTAAAAAATATATTTTTATTGATGTTGGCGGCCATGATAGTAATGAAACTTACTATTTTTCAATGAAAGACATCAATTTTTCGCCTATTTTAGTCAAAAAAAGAGTAGATAGAGTTCAATATTCTATCGACCATGGGATAGATGCTTTTTACCTACATACTAATGATAATGCTAAGAATTTTAAAATTTTAAAAAGTAAATTATCTGAAGCTAAGGAGTTTTCTTGGTTTGAATATATAGCAGAAGAGGAAGACAAATATCTTTCATCTTTTGATATAAGCTCCCAATATCTTATGTTAAATTATAGGGATAATGGTCTACCTCTTATTAAAGTGGAAAATTTAGCCACGCGTAATATTAAGATAGTAAGTTTTCCGGATGAATCATATACAGCTAGTGCATATGGTACGAATTTTGAGCTCAATGATATTAGAATTAATTATTCATCTTTATCGCGTCCTACTAGTGTATTTGAATATAATTTTGATAATGAAAAATTAACCATTTTAAAAGTTCAGGAAATTCCTAGTGGTTTTAATCCAGAAGAATATAAAACAAAAAGGATTTTTGCGAAATCCAAAGATGGTACACGAGTTCCTGTAACATTATTATATAAAAAATTATTATTTAAAAATGATGGCTCTAACCCTTTATATTTATATGGTTATGGTTCTTATGGTATAGGAATTGCTCCATCATTTAGAAATTCGGCTATTTCACTTGTAAATAGAGGTTTTGTTTTTGCTATTGCTCATATTAGAGGTGGAGATGATTTAGGCCATGATTGGTATGAGGCGGCAAAATTTCTTAATAAGAAACGTAGTTTTGAAGATTTTATTGCCTCAGCAGGAACGTTAATTGAACAAAAATACAGTTCTACAGGTAATATAGTTATTGTGGGTGGTAGTGCTGGTGGTATGTTAATTGGCAATGTGATCAATCAAAGACCAGAATTATTTAAAGCGGCGATTGCCCACGTTCCTTTTGTTGATGTATTAAATACAATGCTTGATGAGACGCTTCCTCTTACCCCTGGTGAATTTAAAGAATGGGGTAATCCTACTGAGAAAGAATATTTTGAATATATGCAATCTTATTCTCCTTATGATAATGTAACGCAGCAAGCTTATCCTAGTCTAATGGTAACAGCTGGACTTAGTGACCCACGTGTTGGTTATTGGGAAGCAGCTAAATGGGTAGCAAAATTACGTGATAAAAAAACAGATAAAAATCCTATTATTTTAAAAACTAATATGGAATTTGGCCACCAAGGTGCTTCAGCAAGGTTTGACTATTTGAAAGAAGCAGCAGAAGATCTCGTATTTATCCTACAAGTTTTTAAAAAATTTTAAAAAATAACTTCTTTAAAATTTAAAAATAGGGCGTAATAGGGCGTAAGAGATATGTTTTTTAGTTTGCATAGTTAAGTGGTAGATTTCTAAATATTTATAATTTATGGAATAAATGTTTTTTAACTAACCGTAATATTTGGTAACGTATAATTAATTGTGTAAAACGGATAATTTCTCTGGCCAATATTGGA
>CAYGSI010000019.1:0-22393 GCA_964352655.1 uncultured Rickettsiaceae bacterium | reverse complement strand
ATCATCGTCATCGTCATCATCATCGTCATCGTCATCGTCATCGTCGTCATCATCATCGTCATCTTCTTCTACTGGCGTAGGATTATCATCTTCCTCACCATCATCAATTTCATCTTGTTCATCTGCCTCTTCACCTTCTTGTAATAAAGTGGCATTAGTTTCTTCATCTGATTGAACTCCTTCTTCTTCACTTTCGGATAATTCTATTGCGCTTGGAGGCTGTATTTCTAAATTTTCAAGATCTTTTTGTTGATCATTAATTAATGGCGAAGCCGTATTTTCAGCCTCAGGAGTAGGCCTGCTTGAATCAGCTCGTGTGGATTCTGTTATTTCTTCTATTTCGGAGTTTCTTCTGGTTAATTCTGGCGGTTCAATTTCTGTTTCTATAATTTTCACACCACCTTGGATTTCTTCTTTTGTACTACTAAAATTTTTAGACTGTGTTGCTAGTAATTCTTCAACATCAGCTTCTTTATCAGCAGCTTTCATTTTGTCATAATTAAGATTTTTTTGGTCAACTTTTTGTAACCTATCTAATTGATCAAAATGCTTTTTATCAGATTGAGGATCATTATTATTGTTCTTATCATTTACCATAAAATAACCTGTAAATATAGAATTAACCTATTATAACTATGTTAAAGCAGAAATAGTTAATCATTAGTTAATAAACTTAACATACTAAAATAAAGGTTAATTTATTATTGATATTTTATTTAAATGAGTTTTATTTGCAGCAATTGCCTAGGATGTTTTTTTATAATAGATTTTGATAATTGCAAGGAGCATCAAAAAATTTGCCCAAATTTGTATGCCCCAGGCAAATTTTATATATTCTGGGATTGTAAATAGCATCAAAGGTTGAATTAGTATGAACATACTAGCAGAAAAAAATGTAACCCTTATACAAGTTTTCATAGAAAATACTATCGAGGCAAAATTTGAAAAAGCATAGAGTAATAATATAAATAAGCTTTTTTCAATTAATAGATTAAAAAATATTATTCCACCTAACAGTGGAAAAAGAAAATATATAATTACATTAGTTACCTTATCTAATAGGTCAAGCAGAAGGATTTTTTGACTTTCATGAGTCAAAACTTGCGAATCGTTACCAAGAATTTGTGAGTATTTTATAACAATATTTCGAGAGTCATTATTATTTTGAAAAAATGATATGACAAAATTTTTATTAGTAAATAATAGGAAAATTTTAGCCCTAACAGCAGCTGGTATCTTATTTTCAGGATCTATCGCAATAACAGGCTGATTATTAGCATCATTTATATATAATGGTTCGTTTCCTTCGATTGATAAATTATTCCCATCATAATAAAAAACTGGTAATTGAGAGATTATATAATCAAATTTATTAACATCTTTAGTAATTATTCCTTGAGTCAAATATTGCTTAAGGTTACTTGTATGATTTAAAATTAACAAATTGCAAAATAATGCTGCAATGAATGATAAAGTAAGCGCATATTTAATACCATAACCGTGATAATGTAATATTACTCTTTGATAAAATCTAACAGATGTTACAGATGAAAATACTATGTATATTATGGTTTTAAACCAATTAATAATGTCAAAAATTTTTGCTTTCATCTGTTTTTATAATATTTTGGATTAACAAGAATTTATTTATATATTTTTATAAAATATCTTGTATTGTATGTATGATTTGTAAATTATGAACGATCGAAAATCAATATGAAAAAGATTTTTTTACAAATTAAATCAAAAATTAGAAAAAAAATAATTAAATTACTAAAATTTTTAGTCTTTTATACGCTTTATTTATGGCTAATTTTGCTAAAATTAATATCATATTTACGTAAGCCTAAAAAACTTGATGTCAATATTGGATCTTTTTCCGGGATATTAAAAAACTTATCTAACTGGGAAATATCGCAAGGCTCTTTTCGCATAAGATTAATATTTATAATTTCAGGATTTTTATTAATTTTTGCTATAATTTTTTTTCGTTTAATCATTGTTGCAACAACAGGTTTATCAGCGCATCATCATTTTTTGCAAAATAGTGATATTCAAAGAGGGGATATTGTGGATAGAAATGGTAATTTACTTGCCGTGAGTTTACCCACTGCTTCGCTTTATGCAAGGCCAGATAAAGTGGTTGATGTTGACTCAATACTAAAAAATTTAAAAATTGTATTTCCACAATTAGATACTCAAAAAACACTCAATTTATTACAAAGCAATAAAAAATTTGTCTGGATAAAAAGGGATATCACACCGAAACAACAGCAAGATATTTACAATCTAGGCATTCCAGGCCTCGGTTTTGAAAAGGAACAAAAACGTATCTATACTTATGGTAATCTTTTTTCCCATGTTGTTGGTTATGTAAGCAGAGAGATGCAAGGATTAGCCGGAATAGAAAAATATTTTAATGATATTTTGTTAACTCAGCCGAAAAATAATTTTACTAATTCTACTATAAAATTATCAATTGATATAAAAATGCAAAATATTCTTGCAGAAGAAATTCAACATACTATCGATAAATTTAAAGCTAAAGCTGGTGCGGGTATTCTAGTTGATCCAAGTAATGGGGAAATTTTAGCAATAGTTAGTAAACCAGATTTTGACCCCCATTATCCAGGAAAAACAAATTTAAATAATTTATTTAATATGGTCACTCAAGGAGCTTACGAAATGGGTTCTGGCATGAAATCATTAACATTAGCTATAGGGCTTGATACTAATACTATTTCAATGCATGATGCCTATGACTTAAGTTATATGAAAATTGGTAAATTTAAGCTAAAAGATACGCATCCAGTGAAGGGATGGCAGAGTGTTCCGCAAATTTTTTTGCATTCAAGTAATATAGGGGTCAGCCAAATAATATTAGAGATTGGTAAAAATAATATACGTAATTATCTAAAAAAACTTAAACTATTTGAAAAGCTAGATATTGAATTATCAGAGCGCGCCCGCCCACTATTCCCCAAATATTCACGTTGGAATGATTTAAGCCTCGTAACTATGTCATATGGCTATGCAATTTCAGAAAGTCCAGCGCATTTCATGCAAGCGATGATGCCAGTAGTTAATGGAGGGATTTTATATCCACTAACTTTATTAAAAGGAGAAGAAACTAACAGTCAAATTAGAGGAGAGAGAGTTTTCAAAGAATCTACTTCTAAATTTATGAAAAAAATGATGCGACTTGTAGTTTCTAAAGGCACTGGTAGCAAAGCTGAAGTAAAAGGTTTCTATATTGGCGGCAAAACTGGAACTGCTGAAAAATTATCTAATGGAAAATATGATAAAACAAAAAGGTTATCATCATTTTTTGGAATCATGCCAGCATCGAATCCTAAATATATGTTATATGTAATATTTGATGAACCACAAGGCATAAAAACAACTTTTGGTTTTGCCGGAGGCGGCTGGGTTGCCGCCCCAACGGCTGGGGCTATATTTAAAAAAATAGCCATAATTGATGGTATGCATGAATTATCAGAGGATTCCGATGAAATCCAAGATTTACAAGATATTGACTATATGATCAATAATAAAATTTAACTAAAACAATTATTATTTGATAAGTTTATCTTTTAATAAATTACAAATTTTATAAATTTCGCTTTTAGTGAAGTGATTTTGATATTTCCTAAATAAAATATTTGTAGTATCTTTGGCGCTATTTCCTAATGATAACAAATCATATATCTCTTGTTTTATTTGTTGGCTTGATATCACTGACTCTGACTTACTAGAAATTAAAAAAACTATTTCCCCTTTTGGCTTATGTTTTTTATAATATTTTACTAATTCGGATAATTTTGCAGTTTTTGATTCTTGAAATAATTTTGTTAATTCTCGTGAAATATTACCTATGCGATCGCCTAAAATATCAATGGCAATTTCTATTGAATCTATAATTCTTTCTGGGCTATCAAAAGCAATTAAAGTTGAATTAACATTAGAAAATTCTTGAAATATTTTAGTTTTAAGAGCGACAGTTTTAGGTAAAAACCCGATAAAATTAAAACGATTTGATGGTAATGCAGATAGGCTAAGAGCAGTAATTGGCGCAGAAACTCCGGGTATTACATCAACGAAATATCCAGATTCTTTCAGAGAGCGCACTAGTTTATATCCAGGGTCAGAAATCAAAGGAGTACCAGCATCTGAAATTAAAGCTATCTTTTTGCCAGAGTTAATATCATTCATGATTTTTTCTCTAACTTTGTGATCACTTTTATCATTATAAACTAAAAGAGTTTTATTTATTTGATATTTACTCATTAATTTGCCTGATACTCTGGTGTCTTCACAAAAAATAACATCACAATTTTTTAAAACATCAAGGGCTCGCAATGTGATATCACCTAAATTACCAATTGGCGTTGAAACAATATAAAGGCCCGGTTTTTCCATGCATTACTCTCTATTTAAATTCAGGTTATAAATAAAATGATTTAACATCGTGATTGAATAAGTTGCAACCTGTTTGATATGTTATTATAATCACTATTTAATTTTGAATTAATTAACTAATTTCATGAATAATATAACATTAAAACTAATAAAGCTGGCATTAATTTTTTATTTTTTAATTACTCTGACTTCCTGCTCTAATAACGCTAATTTCAATAATACTACGCCTACTAAAGTTGCTATATTAATGCCATTAGCTGGCGAGAATCAAATAATTGGTAAAAAATATACTGATTTAATTAAACTAGGTCTTGCGCGCAAGGCAAAAACAAAATTTAAAGTCACTTCTTACGATATATCAAACAGGGCAAAACTAAAAGATGCTGTAGCTAAAATTTTAGCTACAAAAACTGATATTATAATCGGCCCTATCTATTCTGATGAGACTAGATTTGTTGCTTCCCAGATTAAAAATAAAGATATCATTATGTTATCTTTGTCGAATGATCCAACAATCGCAAGTGATAATATTTTTATTTTTGGTCATGCCCCTATAAAGCAAATTAATCAAATAACTGATTATTTAATTGCTAATGGTCATAAAAATTATCTCACTCTTTTTCCTGATACAATACATGGTCACAACATAAGTAAAATTATTCAAAATAAAATAACCACACAAGATAAAATTATAAAATCGCAGGAATTTTATCAAGAAAATCTAGAAAATTTACCTAAAATTGTAACAAAAATTTCAAACATAGTAGATGAATTAAATGAACAAGATGAAAATCTTACGCGGCCTGTGATATTTCTTAATGATAATAAAGCTAATCTACAAAAAATATATCAATTAGCAAAAGATATAAATCTTGATAAAAAAGCTGTAATCGCTGGTGACAATAGCCTAGATATAGGATTCGATCCTAATTTTGAAATTATGCATACAGGATCAATGAAAATTTATAATGAAAAATTAACAAATAAAGTCTTAGCTTTTGGAATTAGGCGCCTCTCTTTCATGGATGGGGTGGCCTATGATGCGGGTGAGATAGTTGCGCACTATATAGAT
This sequence comes from uncultured Rickettsiaceae bacterium, assembly GCA_964352655.1. Taxonomy (GTDB): domain Bacteria; phylum Pseudomonadota; class Alphaproteobacteria; order Rickettsiales; family Rickettsiaceae; genus Megaera. The sequence goes on along the minus strand of CAYGSI010000019.1, from coordinate 16,902 downwards.
AAAAAATATGTGAAAGAAAATTTTATCAATAAGGTAAAGGGTCTGAAGAAATTTTATGGTGTTTCTGGTAAAATTTATTTTATTGATTCTATAGCAAATAGAGATTATGACATTATTCAAAGACGAAATGGCAATTATATTAATAGTTTATTAATACAAGACGACTCTAAGGCTGATGGGTTGTCTTTATAAAATAGAATTACATGATGTTGTTATTTAGGATCAAATGGTCATAAAAAAAATAAAAAAATTGCTTGCTATTTCAAAGTAGTGCTGTATTTTAGTAATCATGATGCAGACGTACTAGGGACGTACTTAGGCGAGTCTGGATGATTTTTCAAGCGGGTGTAGCTCAGGGGTAGAGCGCTACCTTGCCAAGGTCGAAGTCGAGGGTTCGAATCCCTTCACCCGCTCCAGCTTGTTAGCGTCAACGTATATTAATCTTGAGGTGTTGACATGCAAAATAAAATTAATTGGCCTGCTGCTTCGATTTTGGTTATTCTGCCTATTATTTTAATTGCTTTAACTGTGCATTACACTATTAATTTCGGTGTAGGTATTTTTGAAGTTGTTTTTATAATTTCAACCTATTATATTGCAAATATCACAGTAGGTATTGGTCTACACAGACTTTGGTCTCATGATTCTTATAAAACTAATAAATATGTAGAATTTATTTTAGTTTTATTATCTGCTGGTACTCTTCAAGGCCCGGCTTTATCTTGGGCATCGAATCATTTTAAACATCATACATATACAGATACTCCAAAGGACCCTCATTCCCCATTAAAATATAAAAATCCTATTAAAGGTTTTTTTTGGTCTCATATGGGTTGGATGCTCGAAGGTGAAGGAAGTTATAAATCTATAGATAGAGTAACTTTGGTTAAGCTCGGTAGAAACAAGTTACTTAAATGGCAAATGAAATATTATTGGCAAATTGCTTCTTTTATGAACATAATAGTGCCGGGTTTTATTGGTTTTATGGTTGGTGGTGATTGGATTTCAGCATATGCTGGATTTTTATTTGCCGGCGTAGGACGCGCAATTCAGCAACAAATTACTTTTTTTGTTAATTCTCTTTGCCATTTTGTCGGCACTAAAAAATATGTTAAAGGCACTGCTGGTGATGTTTGGTGGCTTGCTTTGTTTTTACTAGGTGAAAATTGGCATAATTTTCATCATGCATTCCCTTCTGATTATAGAAATGGTGCTAAATGGTATCAATTTGATGTACATAAATGGATTATATATTTGATGAGCGTTGTTGGCCTTGCTTGGGATTTAAAACGCACAGAAAAAGTTAGAGTGGATGCTAAAGTTTCTAAAACAATGCATGATTTTATTGAAGCAAGAAAAAATCAGCTTGAGATGATTAATATTAAAATTAAGAATCTTTCAAAAACAGTACAAGATAAGCTTTCTAATATTGAACTAGATGGTAATTCCAATAAAATTAAAACTCACTTTAACAAGTCTCTAAAACAGATACAAAATAATCTGACAAATGTTAGACAACAATTGAACAGTCAATTTAAAGATTTAAATAATGTTTCAGAAAAGATGATTAATGCAATTGCTAATCAAGTTAAAGAAATTGATGATGCTTTACAACAATTATCTGCATATGAAGCTAATTAATCCTGTAATAAAATGCTTGTTTATTATTGGTTCTGATTTGAAGTATTTATAATTAACAACTAGTAATAATTAAGCTTTAGTTGGGCGTCCTGAAATTAAAATTACTACTATATCACTTACGCTCATTCATAAAATTCACTTTTTAGTAGCAGCTATATAATATTAATTATGATTAAAGAATATTTAGTTAATGATTTAAAATTTCATAAATTATATAATGCTTACATTATTAATACTGATGATCCAAAAATCGCTCTAAAAGAATTATCAGATTTTTTATGTGATAGTTTTTATGATGCTCAAAAATTTCATCCAGATTTCATGATAGTGAAAAAACATGATGGTAATATCAAAAATATTTCTGTTGATCAAATTAGAGAATTACAAAATTTTTTACATAAGACTTCAGTAATTTCTGGGATAAAGTCAGTTATTATTTATGACGCTGATAAAATGACAATTAATGCTGCTAATTCTTGTTTAAAGATTCTAGAAGATTCCCCTAAAAATAGCTATATTTTTCTGATTACGACTAATTCAGCCATGTTACCTGGCACTATAATTTCTAGATGTGCTAAAATAAATCATTTTTCTCATTTTGATAAAATTACTCATTCTGATAAAATTGATGATTATTATATCAAACCTTTATTGATGGAGTTTTCTGTTGAAGATAATTTAAATTATTTAAAAGAATTTAGTAGCAAAAATAGAGAATTATGGATGAATTTTACCACTAATATTCAACAGCTGATCTTAAGAATGATAAAAACCTTAAATGGTTGCGATGTAGAATTAACTCAGCTCGAAAAACAGTTATTAAAACAACTATCACCAATATCTGCAGCATCTTTAATGCCGAAATATCAGGCAATAGCAAAACTTACAGAAGAGACTATAACATATGATTTAGACCTAAAAGCTAGCTATTTGTTGTTAATTAATTTATTTCACCCTCTTAGACGCTAATAGAATTTTTTATAAAATCTGTGGCGAATTCTAAACCCTGTAAATCAATTGAGTGAGTCAAATTTTCTATTATCAATTTCTTACAATTAATATTATTCTGAATAAAATAATGTGCCATATTTTCTGTTTCTTCATAACTTATTATATCATCTTCTTTGCCATGTATTAAACAAAAAGGCGTGGATTTATTAATTATATTTGCAGGCAGAACTAATCTACCAGAAAATAATATCGCAGCATTATAAGGGGTTGAAACCGTAAGTGTAAGATATACGCTCATCATACTGCCTTGTGAAAAACCAACTAGAATAGTTTCTTTATTAGTTAAAGAAAGCTCTTGTTGTTTTATACTTATTATCTGCTCTAATATTTTAGCATTATTTTTAATTAAAGTTAGTATCTTTTCAGGTCTTCTATCTTGCAAACTAAACCATTGACGACCAAATGGAGCCATATCATAGGGCTCTATTCCATTGGGTGAGATAAAAAAAGAATCTGGAAGATTTTTATCAAAATAAGGCGCTAAATTAATTAAATCTCTGCCATCTGAGCCAACGCCATGTAGCATCACAATAAGCCGTTTTGGCTTTTGATTAGAATTATAAAATTCTGGATGCTCTAAAATATCTGTTTTTTGCATTGCTTTTCATTAATTATTTAGTTTTTATTTTCATATTCACAAAAATCGTAAATAGTACATTTAGCACATTCTGGCTTTCTTGCTTTGCAAACATATCGACCATGCAACACCAACCAATTATGCGCATATTTTAGCCATTTTTGTGGTATTTGGTTTAGCAAATCTTTCTCTACCTTATTAGGAGATTTCTCTAGTGTTAAACCTACCCTATTTGCCACTCTTGCCACATGTGTATCAACTGCAATAACTGGCACAGCAAAAGCAGCATTTAAAATAACATTTGCCGTTTTTCTACCAATACCAGGTAATGAAATTAAAATTTTAAAATCATTAGGTATGGTACTGTCATATTTATTCACTAAAATTTCACAAAATGCAATGATATTTTTTGCTTTTGCGTTATATAATCCGATCGATTTAATATAAGCTTTTAAACCATCAACGCCTAAATCAAGGAAATCTTTAGGAGTATCATGTAATTCAAATAGTGATTTTGTTGCTTTATTTACTGCAATATCTGTAGCTTGTGCTGATAAAATAACGGCTACTGCTAGAGTAAAATTATTAGTATATACTAGTTCTGTTTTTGGTTCTTTACTTATAGAACTAAAAATGCTAAAAATTCTATTGATTTTATCTGTGTTCATAGCAAGATAAACTAGTTAATGTTTGTTGGAATAATATTATTACAGGATTTTTATATCTATGGAAAATGAAATTTTTGATTTTATAAAAAAAGAAATCACAAATAATGAAGTGGTGCTTTTCATGAAAGGTAGCACAGTCTTCCCAAATTGTGGATTTTCTGCGACGGTTGTTGGTATTTTACAAGCTGTAGGAGTCAATTTTAAAGATCATGACGTGCTTGCAAATCCTGAACTAAGGCAAGCTATCAAAGATTTTTCAGACTGGCCAACTATTCCACAATTATATATAAAAGGTGAATTTATTGGCGGTTGTGATATAGTGCGTGAATTATATGAAAGCGGAGAGTTAAATATATTAGTAAAAGATCTTGAATCTCATAAAATACGTTAAAATACTGATCTATTAATTTAATTCCAAGTTGGTTAAAAAATAATGACAGATGCTATTTATATAAAAAATCTTATAAAAGAATATGGCACAAAACAGGCGTTAAACAGTCTGAATTTAAACATCAAATCTGGTATAATATTTGGGTTGCTTGGCCCAAATGGTGCTGGAAAATCTACATTAATCAATATTTTAGCTGGAACAGTTACCAAAAATTCTGGTGACGTTAAGATAATGGGCATTAATATTGATGAAAAACCAAAATCAGCCCGGTCATTAATTGGCGTAGTACCACAAGAAATAGTCGCTGATACTTTTTTTCCGCTTTGGCAAGCTCTTGAGCTTACTGCTGGTTATTTCGGCATTAGACCAAAAGATCGTATTACAGAAAAACTTCTTAAAACTCTCAGTTTATGGGATAAAAGAAACATGCAGCCTCAAAAACTTTCTGGCGGCATGAAAAGACGTTTTTTAATAGCAAAAGCCATGGTACATTCTCCTAAAATTTTAATATTAGATGAACCAACAGCTGGAGTAGATATTGAGCTTAGAGAGCAATTATGGGAATATGTTGAAAAGTTAAATAAAGAAAATGGCGTGACTATAATAATCACTACTCATTATTTGGCCGAGGCACAAAAATTATGTGATCATATAGCATTTATTAATGGAGGCGAAATTATTAAACAAGATTCAAAACAGAAATTATTAAAAGATCTTGGGTCAAGAAATTTTGATATAGAGTTTGAAAAAAGCATTAAAAACAAAATATTACCTACTATTAATGACAAAAAATGTGAAATAATAGATGATAATAAAATCAGGTTTAATCTTAACACGGAAAATAATGATTTTAACGATATTTTGTTAGCAATTAATACTATAGATATGAAAGTAACAAATTTGCATATTAATGAACCTGACCTTGAAGATATTTTCTATAAGATAATAAAAAAACAAGAATTAAAGAAGGTGAAATAAATAAAATAATGACTAACAATATACAAAATATATCAACCGACCAGTTAGAGCAAACCATATCAACGGCAAATAATGTTGATTTATCTGTGTTATCTTTGGTACTTTCTGCAGATTTAATGGGTAAATTAGTAATTTTAATACTAATTTTAGCCTCTATATGGTCTTGGACTATTATTATTTATAAAGTCAGATCTTTTTCTTTAGTAAAGAAAAAAATGCAAAATTTTGAAAGCTTATTCTGGTCTGGACAGGTTTTGGATGTTCTTTACAACAAAGTTAAACATTCTGTCGACAACCCTTTATGTGCTGTGTTTGTTAGCGCTTTAGATGAATGTAAAAAAAATCAAAATAATGAAGAGAATAAAATTGAGAAACTCCCCTTTGCAAAGGTTGGTTACAAAGATAGAGTAGTTCAATCTATGTATTTGGCAAAAAATAGAGAAATTGAAGATTTGGAAAATAATTTAAGTTTTTTAGCAACTATCGGCTCAAGCGCTCCTTTTATTGGCCTGTTTGGTACTGTCTGGGGCATTATGCATAGTTTTCAATCAATTGCGGCCTCTAAGAATGCTACTTTAGCTGTTGTTGCTCCCGGTATTGCCGAAGCTTTACTTGCAACTGCCGTTGGTTTATTTGCTGCAATTCCTGCAGTGATTTTTTATAATTTTTTAGCTGCAAGAATTGATAAGATTCATAATGGGGTTGATGATTTTATTGGTGAATTAACTACTCTTATCACCAGAGCAATAGATGAAGATAGAATGTAAATTGATATTGGTATGGCTATAAATATATCTGGAAGAAATCGCACTAGAAGAAATCGTTTAATGAGTGAAATTAATGTAACACCCATGGTTGATGTTATGCTTGTTTTACTGATTATTTTTATGGTCACATCACCAATGCTAGTTGCTGGTATTGAAATAGAATTACCAAACACTGAATCTTCACCTATATCTGGTGATTATAAACCTTTAGTTATTAGCATTAATAAGAAAGGCGAATTATTCATTGTAGAGACAAAAATCCCAAGAGCAGAACTTGTTGAAAAGCTTAAAAATATTACCAAAGAAAAAAAAGATACACGAATTTTTGTTAGGGGAGACAAAAACCTTCCATATGGTGAAATTGTTGAGGTAATGTCTGAAATTAGCAATGCGGGTTTTTCAAAAGTAGCTTTAATTTCTGATATAAAACATAAATAAATGAAACAAGAGCAAAATTTCTCTAAATATCTTGTTATATCTATCTTTATGCATTTGATATTTATTTTAATATTTATCTATGGCATTCCTACTTTTTTTACTAAAAAACCTCTAGAAGAAGACGTTATAATATTTGAAATGGTTAAGATCGAAGATATTACCAATGTTATAAATCAGAACCCAAAAACATCAAAGACAAAAGAAGTAAAAAACGCTAAAAAAACACAAAAAACCGTTAGCAAGAAAGAAATAAAAAAGGAGCCAGAAAAACCTAAAAGTCAACCTAAGCAAGAAAATAAAATACCAATTCCCAAAAAAAAGCTAAAGGAGAAAAAAACTCCTTTAGCGCCCAAAAAGCCAGAACCTAAAAAAGAAACAAAAAAAGTTAGAAAAAGTGATGATGATGTAATAGATTCAATATTAAAAGAATTGGAGAAAACATCAGAGGGACAAGAAAAAAAATCCTCAAATAACATTAAAAAAAGCGCTGTAAAAAAAGGTAATTTTGCCAAAGGTAAATACGGTTCTGATGCGCCTCTTTCAATTACAGAAAAAATGCTAATAAAAAAGCAAATAGAAGCTAATTGGCAAACACCTGTGGGTCTTATGCACAAACAGATAGAAGTTACTCTTGATTTACAATTATCAGAAACTGGAATAGTTTATGACATAAAAATAGGAGAAGTAATTTGCCCAATGGATACGAAGGCGAATTGTGATCTGTTAACGCAAAGCGCAATAAGAGCCATAAAAAAAGCTAGCCCTTTAAGAAATCTACGTTTACAAAGATATGAAGTTTGGCAAAATATTAGCTTACGTTTTGATCCAAGTGGTATGATGTAGGGGAGTATTCAAATAATGTGAGATTCAATTAATGGTTTGTTAACTTTTGGTTTAAATGATTTTGTTATTTTTTAGTTAATTGTAAATACTCTCTAAGCTTTTATATTCTGGGTTGCATCTCATTTATGAAAGCTTTTCTATATACAACCAAATATTTTAATGAGTTAAGAAAAAAATAATGTATAGTTGTTGACGCCTGTTTTTTTTGGTGATACCATTTTTGCTTAATTGAGATTAGTTTTGCAAATAATGCTAATTCTAAAATGTTATTATATTGAGGTCTTTAATGAAAAAGGATATTGACATTACTTATTTTGATAAAATTATCCATGAAATGAATAATCCCATAAATAACCTTTTATTACTTAGCGAGATTATGTTAGATGCAAAATATCATGGTAATGTTCCTGAAATTTTAGAAAATATCGAGCATATGCGTGAATCTACAGAAAAGCTTATAAAAATTGTAGAAATGCTGAAGTCAGTTGGCCCTAATAAATTAGGTAGAATTAAACTTAGCCTTTTTAAGATTGATATTGTTGATGTTATAAAAAAAGAGATAAAATATTGTAAAGCTTGTATGATTGGCTCTAAAAAAATAAATTTTGTTCTAGAATCTAAGTTTGAAAATTATTTGCATGAAGTTGACTTATTCTGGTTTAGACAAGTTATTTCTAATTTAATCATGAATGCAATTAACCATACAGAGGAAGGTAAAATAACTATTTCAATCAAAGAAAAAGATTTAAATAAAGATAAAAGCTTGAATATAAAAATCGTTGATGATGGTATGGGAATAAATGAGGATGAACTTAATATAATATTTGACACTTTGGTAAGAGGCAGTCGTAGTAAAAACTTAAATATACCTGGTTCTGGTATAGGTCTTTCTGTTGCTAAAGCGGTTGTAGAAGCTCATGGCGGTTTTATTTCTGCTAGAAATAGACCAAAAGGTGGTGCTATATTTGATATAATATTTCCTATAAAATCTTAATTGACTATTTAAATATTCTTTCTATTCTGATTTATACTTGCGTTCATAATTAGACCAAAACTAAGTAACATTGTTCCCAGCATCGTTCCACCGTAAGAAAATAAAGGTAAGGGCACGCCAACAGCAGGTAGCATTCCCATAACCATGGCAATATTAATAAATATATGGCTAAAAAATATTGAAACTAAGCCAATAACCATTAATTTAGCAAATTGTGATTTTGCATTAACAGCTATTGCAAGGGAGTTAACAATCAACATTGCATATAAAATTAATAATAATAGACCGCCAACAAAACCTAATTCTTCAGTTAAAAATGAAAAAATAAAATCTGTTTCATATTCAGGTAAAAAGCTTAAATGACTTTGGGTCCCGTTAAATAACCCTTTACCAAAGAACCCGCCAGATCCTATAGCAATTTTTGATTGGATTATATTATAGCCGGCCCCTAAATGATCTCTTTCTGGGTTTAAAAATGTTAATATACGAGTTTTTTGGTAATCATATAAATATGACCACATAATTGGTAGGGATATTAAGGTTCCAATAGCTGTGATCACAAAATATAAAACTCTTACTCCAGCTGCAAAAAACATCAATATACCAACTATTAAGGTTATAATACCCGTGCCAAGATCTGGTTGCTTTATTACTAAAAATGTTGGTACTAATACTGCAATAATAGGAATTATTAAATTTTTAATATGTAAAATTTTTTCATTTTCAAGTTCATGAAAATATCTAGCTAATATTAACACTATAGCAATTTTAGCAAGCTCAGATGGTTGTAGATGAAAAAATCCAAGATTAAGCCATCTTGTTGCGCCCATGACAGTTTTTCCACTGATAGATACCGCAATGAGAAGTAGTAAAATTATAAAATAAAAAATATAAGAAAATCTGTAAACATATTTAATATCAATAATTGATATAATGATAGAAAATATTGAAGCAATACAAAAAATATTGATTTGCTTATACGCCCACGTCTCTAGTTTGGCATCGGCTGCTGAATATAAAATGATAAAACCATAGATACAAATGATGCTAACAAAAAAAGGAATAGATATTGGGATTTTTTTAAATTTGCTTATCAATTTATCTTTAATTAAATGGTGATTCATTTTATGTTGAATTTGTGATGTATATTTAAATATCTAAATCTAGCATATAAGGTATGTGATCAGAAGGTTTTTCCCAATTTCTGGCTGCTTTTAAATTTATAATTTGTTTTAGATGATTTTTTAGCGGAGCGCTGACCCAAATATGATCAAGGCGCCTGCCACGATTACTTTTTTGCCAATCTCTGTTTCTATAACTCCACCAGCTATATAATTTTTGATTCATCGGAATAAAATGTCTAGCACTATCTATGAAACCAAAAGAATTTTGCAAATTAGTTAGTAATTGACGCTCAATGTCTGTATGACTAATGACATTTTTAAGTTGTTTACTTGACCATACATCATGCTCATGTGGTGCAATGTTAAGATCACCAACTAAAATAATTTTTTTATCTTTCGTTCTATTAGTATTAAACCAATTTTGCATTAATTTAACATATTCGAGTTTATGTTTGAATTTTGGATTGATATTTATATCTGGTTCATCGCCGCCTGCAGGGACATAAAAATTATGTATTTCAATATCATTTATAGAAGCAGCTATATGTCTTTTTTCTTGATTATAAAGACCTAGAGAAAAAATATTCTCAATTGGATGTTTTGAAAGAATAGCTACACCATTATATGATTTTTCTCCACTAAATTTGACAAATTTATAACCTAAATTTTTTATCTCATTTTCTGGAAAAAATTCATTACGAGCTTTAGTTTCTTGCAAGCAAATAATATCAGGCGCAGATGTCTTAGCTAGTGTTTCAAGTAATCCCATTCTTAAGCGAACAGAATTAATGTTCCAGGTTGCTATTCTCATGAATCTCTACCTTAATTTAAGGTTATTTTTTAGCTACAACAACTGAGGCAGGTCTGATTAATCGATCTTTTATTTTATAACCTACTTGCATTAAATTTATCACGCTACCTTCTTTGTGTTCATCAGATTGTAATTGTGAGATTGCATGATGCATATTATAGTCAAAATCATCGCCAGCTGCTGGTTTTATAGCTTCAAGTCCGTATTTTTTAAATACTGATTCTAATTCTTGTTTAGTCATTTTTATGCCTTCAACGATATTTTTGGTAAGATCATCCATTTCTTTGGGTAAATGCTCTAATGCTCTTGATAAATTATCTATAACTGGAACTAAATCTTTAGCAAAGCTAGTTATAGAATATTCTCTAGTTTCTTCAATTGTTTTACTCATTCTGGATCGGATATTTTCAGATTCAGCAATGGATCTAAGTAATTTATCTTCTAAAGACTTTATTTTTTCGGTTAAATTATCGATTAATTCACCGTCATTTTCTTCAGTTAGTAATTTTTTATCCTTAGCTTCTTCTTTGTTTTCTTCAATTTCTTGTTCTTCGTTATCTTGTTCTTCGTTATTTGGTGATTTATCTTTTGTTGTCATAGTTTTAAATAATTTATTTAGTTAATTTTATAAGAATTATCGTTGCTTTACATATAATATACAAATAGATCTTTTCAAGGCAATATAAATTAGTAATGAGTTTTATTCTATACAATTATGAAAAATATCAAGTTCTTTAACATATTCGGGTATTTTAATTTTAAATAATCCTAGTACAGAATGGAATAAATTATCATGCGAATATGATAATCTGTTTTTAATACATTTCTTATTTATTTTTCTTTCATTTTGTAGTGATTCAGACATCCAAATTAAAAAAGGAATTTCTTTTTGTTCTTTAGGAGCAATAAAATAAGGGAAACCGTGAAGATAAACTTTATTCTCGCCTAATGATTCGCCATGATCAGACATATAAATAACGACAGCAGGGATCTTTTCTTGTTGAACAATTTTAATGGTTTGATGAATGATATGGTCAGTATATAATATTGAGTTATCGTACGCATTAATAATTTGTTCTTGCGAGCATTTACTAACATTAGCAAGATTACATGTGGGTTTAAAAAATTCAAATTCTTTTGGATATCTTTTATCATAACGTGGGCCATGACTACCATTTTGATGTAATATAATAAAATTATTTTTATTTTTATTTTGTCTGATAATTTGTGGTAAATTATCTAATAATATATCATCAAGACATTCACCAGAGGCACAAAATTTGGCTATATTTTGGTACCTAGTATCAACAAAATCTACATTTGCGCAAACTCCTTTACAGCCGCCAAAATTATTATCCTTCCATAATACATTAACGTTTAACCTTGCAAGTAATGAAGGTAAAAATTCATATTTCTTATTATTTTTTATGAACTCATTGCGCCCTAAATGAGAGAACATGCAAGGTAAGGAAATCTCAGTTGATGTTCCGCATGATGTAGTATTATCAAAGATAAGCAAATCATCATTTTCTAAAGTTGGATTAGTTTTTCTTTCATAACCAAATAATGAGAAATTCTTTTTCCTAGCAGTTTCTCCAACTATAGTAATTACTAGTAATTTACTGTCATTTTTTATAATAGATGCATCTGATCCGATTTTATGCATAATCTTATTATCTTGCTTGATACTATATTTAATTATTTTAAAACCAGAATATAAGTAATTTCTAGGAGTTAAATAATTCATATTTGTTTTAGTGCTGCGAATAAAGATTGATAATTTTTGATAATTCATCATAACCATTATCACAGCTAATAATACGAATAACATGCAGTATATAATACGTCTTAATATTTCTTGCCAGAATGGTTTATATATAATATCAACCTTAAAAATTAATAATATAGTTGGAATATTATACAATATCATATGTAATATAAGGTCCCAACTAAATAGCTCAAATGCTTCTTCTGTATTTGTATTGAAGACATTTTTAACCATATCAGTATCAATACCTATGCCATAATTATTAATAAAATAACTAGCAGCTGAGTTTATTAATAATAACGTTGTGCAGATTAATTTTGTCGTATATTTAAAGCAAAAAATGGATAATATAATAGTATGTATAATTGTTAAAATAAAAAAGAATTGTACAAAAAATAGCAAATCATTAGCGGTCTGGATGTTAAAATCTTGAAAATTTTTCTCCCACCAAATTTGATTGTATAAAGCAAGAATTAGAAAAGAATAAATAAAGCTGAAGCTTAAAAAAGGAATCTTTATTCGGGTAGTAAAAATATGTTTAAAAAAACAATATCCTGGTTGTTTTAAATCATCCATTATATATTATCCTGACATTTTTGGCAAAAATAAGTCGCTCTGCCATGTTGAATTATTTTGCTTATTTTGTACTTACAAATTTTACAATCCTGACCCATGCGACCATAAACATTCAAATTTTGTTTAAAATAACCGGGCTTATTATCGCCATTGACGAAATCACGTAAAGTAGTGCCGCCTGCTTTTATCGCTTCTTCAAGCACTAGGATAATAGAATTAACTAACTTGTCTAGCTCTTTTTCTGTCAAGTTTTTTACTTTTGTTAATGGATGAATATTACTTAAAAACAAGCTCTCAGCTGCATAAATATTACCAACTCCAACTACGATTTTATTATTCATTAGTGCTGATTTAATAGAGATATTTTTATGCTTAAAATAATGAAGCAAATATTTTGCGTTGAAAGATTGTTCAAAAGGTTCAGGTCCCATATTTTGCATATATTTTTGTGATTTTAGCCTGCTATTTTGGCAAATATAAACCATACCAAAACGTCTTGTATCATTAAATACTAGGTAATATTTATCATCTAGTAAGAAAGCTAAATGATCATGTTTTTTAAAATTATAACCTTTTTGTTGGAAGGTAATCCTGCCACTCATTCCAAGATGGAAAATTAATAAATAACCATTGCTAAGTTCGATGATAATATATTTAGCGACTCTGCTTATTTCGTTTATATAGGTATTTTTTGTCTTAGTTGCAAGTTCTTCATCCAGCTTATATCTAAGAGAGTTACGAAATTTTTGGCAATTTAGAATTTTTTTGCCAATTATATTATTTTTAAGAGAATTTTTCACGGTTTCTACTTCAGGAAGCTCAGGCATAAAATTATTAATTTTTGGGACGGATATAATAATAATATTATTATAATAAAATATTTACGCAGTGTCATGGTTAAATATCTTGAATTTTAAGATAATTAGTTATATACAAACCATAGTTTATAATTCAATATTTTATTACCTAAAAAATTAATACCATGAAGAAAGCAAAAATTTATCCTAATATAGTTTCTAATATTGATTTTCCAAAATTAGAGCAAGAGATCTTAAAATATTGGGATGAAAATAATATTTTTGAACGATCAGTGAATGAAAGGCCAGCACAAATTGAAGGCAAAAATAATGAATTTATTTTTTATGACGGACCGCCATTTGCTAATGGTTTACCGCATTACGGCCATTTGCTTACTGGTTTTGTCAAAGATGTATTTGCGCGTTATCAAACAACTAAAGGCAAAAAAGTAGAGCGTAGATTTGGTTGGGACTGTCATGGTCTGCCCGCAGAGATGGGCGCAGAAAAAGATCTTGGTTTTTCTGGAAGAATAGCAATTACAGAATATGGTATCGATAAATTTAATAATTATTGCCGAAAATCGGTGATGAAATACTCCAGTGATTGGGAAAAATATGTAAAACGTCAAGCAAGATGGGTAGATTTTAATAATTCTTATAAAACTATGGATAAGGATTTTATGGAATCTGTTCTTTGGGCGTTTAAAGAATTATATAAGAAAGGGCTAGTTTATGAGTCTATGAGAGTGATGCCTTATTCTTGGGCATGCGAGACTCCTCTTTCTAACTTTGAAACTAGAATTGATAATGCATATCGCGAGCGCGCGGATAAGGCAGTTACCGTAAGTTTTGTGTTAAAAGATTTGTTACCAGATTTTGACCCAGCTTTAAAATATAGTCTCCTTGCGTGGACTACAACTCCATGGACTTTACCATCTAACTTAGCATTGGCTGTGAATCCTGCTTTTGATTATGTTTTAGTACCTAATGATGAGGGTTATTATATCATTGCTGATTTTGCATTGAATCACTATGCAAAAGAGTTAAATATTAATGATGAGCAGAGCGGTTATAAGATAATTAAAGGTAAAGAGCTTGTAAATCTTCATTATGAACCAATCTTTCATTATTTTAAAGATCATCAAAATAGTTTTAAAATATTGGGCGCTGATTTTGTCGTTGAAGGTGATGGCACTGGAGTAGTGCATATGGCACCAGGATTTGGTGAGGATGACCAAATTGTTTGCCAAAATGAAGGTATAGAGCTTGTTTGTCCAGTTGATAATGCTGGTAAATTTACGCCAGAAATACAAGATTTCTACGGTATGCAGGTATTTGATGCAAATGAACCAATAATTATTAAGTTAAAAGAGCAGGGTAATTGGTTGAAAACTGAACAATATGTTCATAATTATCCGCATTGCTGGCGTACTGATACTCCTTTGATTTTTAAAGCTGTACCTTCTTGGTATGTAAAGGTTACTGAGTTTAAAGATAGGATGGTTGAGCTTAACCAACAAATTAACTGGATTCCAGGTCATGTGAAGGATGGTTTATTTGGTAAATGGCTTGAAAATGCAAGAGATTGGTCTATCAGCAGAAACCGTTTTTGGGGCACGCCGATACCTATATGGCGCTCAGATGACCCGAAATATCCTAGAGTTGATGTTTATGGATCTTGCGCTGAGCTTGAAAAAGATTTTGGCGTTAAAGTGGATGACTTACATAAACCATTTATTGATGATTTAGTGCGTCCTAATCCTGATGATCCTACTGGTAAATCTATAATGCGTAGGGTATCTGATGTTTTTGATTGCTGGTTTGAGAGTGGTTCTATGCCTTATGGTCAAGCGCATTATCCTTTTGAAAATAAAGAATGGTTTGATACCCATTTTCCTGCTGATTTTATCGTTGAATATTCAGCGCAAACACGTGGTTGGTTTTATACTTTAATGGTTTTATCTACCGCTCTTTTTGACCGTCCACCTTTTTTAAATTGTATATGTCATGGTGTTATACTTGATAGTTCTGGGCAAAAATTATCTAAAAGGCTTAATAATTACGCGGATCCGTTGGAATTGTTTGATAAATATGGCTCTGATGCTTTAAGAGCAACTATGTTATCTTCAAATGTAGTTAAAGGGCAGGAATTACTGATAGATAAAGAAGGTAAGATGGTTTTTGATACTTTAAGGTTGTTTGTAAAACCAATCTGGAATGGGTTTCACTTTTTTTGCCTTTATGCAAATTCAGATGGCATAAAAGCAAAATATGATATAACAAGCTGTAATATTTTAGATAAATACATATTATCAAAGTTAAAAATATCCGTAAAAAAGATAGAAGAAAATATGGATGAATTTAATACTCAAGGTGCTTATAATGCAGTTTCTAATTTTTTCGAAATATTAAATAATTGGTATATTAGGCGTAGCCGTCTAAGATTTTGGAAATCAGAGCATGATGAAGATAAAATCTCAGCTTATAATACCCTATATAGTTGTTTGGAAGTGATGAGCAAAGCTATGAGCTCGTTGTTACCAATGATTTCAGAATATATATATATATCATTACAAGTTAATAAAAGTTCTTCTGTTCATTTACAAGAATTTCCATTATTAAATGATATTGAAATAGATTATGATCTTGTTGCTGCTATGGATCAAGTACTAGATGTTTGTAGTATAGTTTTATTTATTAGGAATCAGCAAAATATTCGAGTACGCCAGCCACTATCTAACATTACCATAATTTCAGAAAATAATGATATATTTAAAGATTTTGAAGATTTAGTTAAAGATGAAATCAATGTTAAATCAATAAATTATAGTGAAGATTTAACAAAATATGCTGATTTAAAATTATCTATTAATTTTCCACTATTAGGTAAAAGGTTACCACATAAGATGAAAGATATAATAAAATTGTCAAAGCAAGGCAAATGGGAAGAGATAGGTGAAGAGCTTTCTATAGCAGATGAAAAACTCTTGAGCGAAGAATATTCCTTAGTGCTTGAACCTAAAAATTCTGATGGAGCTAGTGCTTTTTCAAATAATAAAGGAATGATTATATTAGATCTTAACATAACTAAAGAATTAGAATTAGAGGGCATAGCAAGAGATTTAATTCGTTCTATTCAGCAGGCTAGAAAAGATGCAGGCTTTGAAGTTTCCGATTTGATTAAATTAAATGTTAAATCAGATTTTGATTTAACTGAGGTTTTGTCAAATTATAGTTCATTCATTGCTGAACAAACTTTAGCAAAATTTGAGGATAATTTTTCATCCTCCTATAGCAGTACGGTTGAATTGCAGAACAGAAAATTCATCATAGAAATATCTGAATTATAATTGTGTCACGTAATGCGCCCCAATATTAGACCAAAGATAGTGTAAAGTGGCGTACTTTTTTCTTTTTAATAAAACAAATTATTTTTTCATATAATTTGTTGTTGTAGGTAAGTTATAAAGTCCATCCGTCAAAATTGCTCATAAACTTTGAGCAAGACAAATTTTTAT
>CAYGSI010000018.1:0-25470 GCA_964352655.1 uncultured Rickettsiaceae bacterium | reverse complement strand
GATTATACAAAATTTGATTTTTTGCATAAAAATTTGTCTTGCTCAAAGTTTATGAACAATTTTGACGGATGGACTAACCTCTTTGATTCAAGGAGGTTAATCTTCTGGCAAAACTATAGAAGCAAAATAATTTACTGAAATATCATCTGATATATACCATTTATTTTCTAAAATATTAAAATTTAATCCAGAAAGTTTTTTAATTACAAAGCCTGTATTTGACAACATATTGTTTATCTCAGATGGTTTTATAAATTTTTTATAATCATGAGTGCCAATCTTCACCCATTTTAATATATATTCCGCAGCAATTATTGTGTGTAAATAAGATTTAATATTACGATTTATGGTAGATAATATAATAATGCCATTTGATTTTACTAATTTTGTTAAATTTTCTATAAATTCCTTAGGATTTGCAACATGTTCTATTACTTCTAAACATAAAACAACATCAAAAAAGTTATTGTTATTTTTCTGCCGTAAATAGTCTTCAATAGTACTACAAACAAAATCAACTTTTAATTGGTCAGCTTTTGCATATTCAGAAGCTGCTTTTATATTATTGTCATTAGCGTCAATGCCAGTAACTTTAGCGCCCATAGCACTAATAGGGATAGTAATTAAGCCGCCTCCTGAACCAATATCTAATATATTTAAACTATTTAGAGGTTGTTCCTTAAAATTAATCAAATTAAAATGTTTGGTAATTTGCTCAACTATATAATTTAACCTAATAGGATTAATTTCATGTAGAATTTTAAATTCACCTGATTTATCCCACCATTCTTGGTGGTTTTTATTAAACTTATTGAGTTCGGTTTGATCAATTGATGTTTTTTTGTGCATTAAAACATTCAGATAAAATTTATAATATCTTATTAGTTACGCAAATCAATGAATCTGTCAAATGATAATTAGTTGAGCAGGAGAAGATTTAATGGTATATAATTATCCATATTTAAGAAATAATTACTATATATGGCATTAATCGTGCAGAAATTTGGTGGCACTTCTGTAGCTAGCATTGAAAGAATAAAAGCCGTTGGGAAGATAATATTTGCTGAACATAATGCTGGCAATAATGTGGTAGTAGTCGTTTCTGCTATGGCTGGTGTAACTAATTCATTAATTAGTAAATGTTATGAAATTTTAAATTTACAATCAACAGAGAATTTTCAAGAATATGGTGCAATTGTCAGTAGCGGTGAGATTTTAACTTCAGGATTGCTTGCACTTGAGTTACAAAAAATTGGGTTAAAAGGAAGGTCGTTTCAGGGATGGCAAATTCCGATAATCACTGACGATATTTTTTTAAATGCTAAAGTTGAATCAGTTAATTCAGCATTATTAACCGAATCTGTAAAAAATAATGTTATACCTATAATCACTGGGTTTCAAGGAATAACAAAAAATAACAAATTAACCACTTTAGGCAAAGGTGGTTCAGATACTACGGCTGCTCTTCTAGGAGCCGCTATTGGTGCAGATCGAGTTGATATTTACACAGATGTAAGAGGGGTTTTTGACTCAGATCCAAGAGTCATCCATAACGCACATAAAATAGATAAAATGTCGGCTCAACTTATGTTAGAATTAAGCAGTCATGGAGCAAAAATCTTGCATTCAAGAGCTGCCCTTGCTGCTTATAGATATAAATTTGATATGCGTATATTATCTTCTTTTGAAGCTGATTCTGGCACTTTAATCACTAATAAATATAATGATAAAAATCATATGGAACATAGAGAAATTACTGCAATTACTTCAAATAAAAATCTTTTGCAAATTATTATAGATTTTGCTACTAAAGATTTTAGCGATATTACTAAGATTTTATCAAAGGCTAATTTAACAATAAATAAGTTTGAAATTTTATCTCCAGGAAAAATTAGCTTAATATCAGATCTTTCAGATAAAAATAAAATTGAATCGATTTTAGAGACTATGCAATCTGATAAAAAAATATCAAATTATAATATCAAGTCAGATATTGCTACTGTAACAATGGTTGGCTATGGCATAAAAAATGATGCTAATTTATGTTTTGAAATTACTGATATATTAAATCAAAATGAATTTCAGCCTATAAAAATTGATTTGAGCGAAACAATATGCAGTATTTTCCTTGAGGAAAAATACACAGAGACAGCTATTAAACTGCTACATAAAGCCTTAATTGGGAATTAAAGAAGTTTTAAATAACCATACGCGTCAAGTTATGGATGTAAAAGTTGCTAGTAAGACTTTCTGCCAAAAAACAAATTTGCGACATAAATTCTAATTTTGTGCGGAAAGTCTAGCTATATCCTTCTAGCTAGATGAATATAATCATCATATTTTACTAAATTCTGATCGATGGGGTATTCTCCCAGGTTGATATAATGTTTGAGTAATTTTATTAATCCTTCTTTGTGTTTTATGAGTTCTTCTTTGGTTAATTTTATTTCTGTTTGAGAAATAAAAGGTGCTTGACTATTAATTTTAATATAAATTATATTTTCTATTGCAATATTTTTTTCTATTCCAGGAAAACCACCTTCTATAGCAATTATAGCCTCTATGATCAATTGTGGACTGAGACCAGATATAACTTCTTGTTTTGTAGGGATAGCTCCTGTTTTATAATCAAGGATTGCTATTTTACCATTTTGCATTAATTCAATTCTGTCTGCTATTGCTGTGATTTGGATTACTTCATTGTCAATCTTTAGCTGAATTTTACCAGCAATTTCAGTAAATATTTTTATTGTTTTTAACCTCCTATTATTTTCAAAATTTACAAATTCTGATGCTAATGATTCAATTTTATATTGCCAAAATTCCTTAGCTTGCTGAGGGAAAATACTGGTCTGTAATATTTTTTTAGCATGATTTTTAAAATCTACATTGGTATTTTTATTACGATCTTTAGTATATAATTCAATAATTTTATGAAAAATATTACCAAATTCAGATAGGTTAGGATGCTCTTCAATTTCTTGAGTTTTTCGTAATTTAAGTATCTTTTTGACGTAAAAATTATAAGGAGATCTAATTAACAATTCAATATCCGTAGCAGATATTTTATTTGGAAAAAATGAGGATTTTGCTGATTGCAGGTTACGGCTATTTTTGTCTAGCTTAAACTTAGTAAAAGGTTTATTTGATATATAAGATTCTTGAAAAATTTCAGGATATTTTGATGTTGCGTGTTTTAGCCTAAATATAAAAGGAGAAGGTCTAGTAATTTGTGCATTAATATCTTTATTTGAGCTAGTAATGATAATTTGTTTATTTTGTAAATTGAGGTAAAAATCATATAAAGCATTGCCTGATTTTGTATACCATGATTCAAGTTCTAAAGATTCAATCATTTGTCGATTTAGCCACGGGTTATTAATTTGTGGAGATGGGTAAGAATTTTCAATAAAATTAGTATGAATTAACAAATCATAATTTATTAAGGTTACATCATTTGGGTTAGCGATAAAAATATTATCTTTTGGATTATATGTATTATTAAATATTACCCCTCCAGATAATAGAGATTTAACAAGTTCCGGTATTGACTCCACATTATCTTGATCAATGAATATTTTTGATAGATTAACATTTAAAATATCAGCAAAACTCTGGGCAATCTTAATATTATTTTTATCGCTATATATTTTGGGGCATAATGTGTTTGCAATTAAAATAGCTTTCTTCAGAATTTTTGAAAAATTATATGCCTTTAACTTTAGCTGATTACACAGATCAACTAATTTTTGCCAATTTTGGTTTTGGGGTTCTGATGAAGAAATTTCTGATATGATTTGGCTGATTTCTTCAATATTTCTAGTAAATCTATTTTTTTGCGCAATAATTTTTTTTAATTTTAAACATTCATTATTTATAACCAAAGGATGTGAAATTAAACTCACAAAATTTCTAACTGAAAATTCCGTACATATATTGTTTAATATTTCCAATATTAAGCTTGTAAAATTTTGTTGTAGAATATTCTGACCTATAAATTCATGAAATGTAAGATTATATTTAGTCAGTTTTGCTGTAAAATAATTAACCGTTTGTAAATCGTTAATCAGTATTGCTATTTTAGCTTCAGGTTTTTTGTTAAGTAATTCATGGCATTGTATAGCAATATATTCCGCTTCAAGTAATATATTATCAAATTTAAAATAAGATATGTTATGTTTAGTATGATGTGGGCAAAAATTATCTAGCAATAAATTATCTAAAATGTTATGGCTTAATGTTTCTAGCGGTTTTATCGCCATCATTTTAATGTTAATATTATTCAGTAATTTTGCAAAATTATAAAGCGCATCTTCTGGCGAAAAATCCCTCAATTCAATATTTTTATTAATTGCTGGAGGTAATATTACATGCCCATTTTTTAATTTTGCAATTTTAGTAATAAAATTTTGAATTAGTTTGTTATTTCCTATGACACCAGCAATTATCATGGCATTAAAATTATTACTATTGCTAATTTCTGCATTCACAGCAATTTTTTGATATTGCGCAGAAGAGAGTTTTTTTACCTCGGTTATTTTATTTTGCCAGTTTATATAGGCAAATTCGAGAAAATCATGAATAGCATACCAATGTTCTGGTTGATCTAAAATAGGAATAGACCTTAGCGTATCGATTTTAATATCATTAATTTCAAATTCGAAGAATAATTTAGCAAGTGATGGAGCTAATTTCAAACTTTGCGAAAAATTATAATCTAATTTGCCGTAAGATGAAATGATAGTAGCTAGAATTATTCGTTCTTCAATAGCGCTTACTACGCCTATTTGATTTGCAGGGATTTTAAAAGCCTCCTCACCTTCTAAACCGATATTGCTGATAGGTGCAATTTGTGGCAAAATAGCAGAGCCAATTTTTTCTAAGATTATTTTTTGTAAATCATTACATACATAGCTACTGGGAAGAATGATTTTTACATCTGCTAACTTATTTTGAAAATTATGGATGATAAAATCTGAGATTAACTTTAAAAAAGATTCTTTGCTAGCTGTACGATATATTGACATTTTTAATAATTTATAATTTTAAGCAATGTAATATATCATAAATTACCTTTATGCTTAAATTTTCAAAATCTCTTGCTCTTTTGTTTGGACATGTTGATCAACTTTATTTGTAAAATCGTCAGTTATTTTTTGGATTTCTTCACCCATGTCATGATGTTCATCTTTTGAAATTTCATTATCTTTTTCCATTTTTTTTAAATGATCCATGCCATCCCTTCTGATATTACGAAGTGCAATTTTGCTATTTTCACCATATTTATGAGCCACCTTCACAAGTTCTTTTCTTCTTTCTTCACTAAGTGGTGGTAAGTTAATACGAATAATTTGTCCATCAGAATTCGGGTTGAGCCCAAGGTTAGCATCAGCTATTGCTTTTTCTACTGTTTTAACCATTTGCTTATCCCATACTTGCACCGAAATTGTTTTAGCATCTGGCGTTGAAATAGTACCAACTTGTGAAATTGGCATACGACTTCCATAAACCTCTATAATTACTGGGGCTAGCAAATTTGCTGAGGCGCGTCCAGTTCTAAGGCCTGATAGCTCTTTTTCCAGAACCTCCATAGCTTTAGTCATTTTTGTTGTTAACTCATTTTTTATTACTAAATTCATTTTTCATATCTCCTTCAATCAAATTAAGTTTTAATTAGTTATTGTCGTAAAAGACCCTTTTCCTTGTACTGTTTTTGCAAAATTTCCACGTTCTTTTATAGAAAATACTTTGATGGGCAATTTATTCTCCCTGGCAATTGCAATAGCTGCCATATCCATTACTTTTAAATTATCGCGCAATACATCTGTGTATGTTATTTCTATAAATCTTTTTGCATTAGAATTTAGTTTAGGGTCAGAATCATATATACCATTAACATTAGTACCTTTAAATAAACAATCGCAATGCATTTCAATCGCTCTGAGCACGGCAGCGCTATCTGTAGTAAAAAAAGGATTCCCAATGCCGCTCGCAAAAATTACGACTCTTTCTTTTTCCATGTGACGGCTTGCTTTGCGTCTGATAAATGGCTCGCATATACTAGTCATAGGAACGGCGGATTGAACTCTTGTGTAAATACCAGCTTTTTCCATCGTACTTTGCAGAGCCAAAGCATTAATTACAGTAGCTAGCATTCCCATATAATCGGCTGTTGATCTATCAACACCAAGACTCGAACCACTTACTCCTCTATAAATATTTCCGCCACCAACTACAACACATACTTGTACACCAAGATCTAGAACCTCCTGGATGTCTTGCGCCACACCTTGCAACGTTTTGCTATCATGGCCAAAATTTTTATCACCCATCAAAGCTTCGCCAGAAAGTTTTAGCAACACTCTTTTAAATTTTACAGAACCCATTTATTATGTATATTTATTACAGAACCTTAAGTTATGCTAAAGCAAGTATTATTTTTGTCAAGTATAAGATATGGTAATTGTATAAGTTCAATAGATATGAGACTAAATTAAACCGCTAGAATTTGATTAGTATACTATAGAGGAGTTAGTCCATTCAAGCTAAAATGAGGCCTGTAAGTATTATATTTAAGAACAGCTTTTTTAAGTTTTAGTTTAAAAGCGCCAATGGCCTCAGCTTGAGTATCTACCTCTTGCATAAATCTTTCATAGTTTTACCAATTTCTGCAGGAGAATGAGCAATCACCACGCCCGCAGATTTTAAGGCTTCTAACTTATCTTCTGCGCCTCCTTTTCCTCCAGCAATAATGGCACCAGCATGACCCATTCTCTTACCAGGAGGGGCTGTAACACCAGCAATAAAGCCAACAATTGGCTTTTTTGTTTTGGCTTGTTTAAGAAATTCTGCTGCTTCTTCTTCTGCGGAGCCACCAATTTCACCAATCATTATCATTGCCTCCGTTTCTTCATCTTGAATAAATAGATCTAAACAATCAATAAAATTAGTACCATTTACAGGGTCACCACCAATGCCAATACACGTTGATTGACCAAGATTTTCAGCTGTGGTTTGAGCAACTGCCTCATAAGTTAAAGTACCAGAACGAGAAACTATTCCTATTTTTCCTTTTTTATGAATATGACCTGGCATAATGCCAATTTTACACTCTTCAGGAGTAATAATACCAGGGCAGTTGGGGCCTATTAATCTCGATTTAGAACCTATTAAGGCTCTTTTGACCTTAATCATATCAAGAACTGGAATTCCTTCAGTAATACAAATAATTAATTTTATACCAGCTTCAATTGCCTCTAAGATAGAATCCGCTGCAAATGGTGGAGGCACATATATTACAGTCGCATTTGCTTCAGTTCTATCTACTGCTTCTTGTACAGTATTATAAACTGGCAGAAAAAGGTGAGTTTGACCGCCTTTACCAGGAGTAACACCACCAACCATTTTTGTGCCATATTCAATAGCTTGTTCTGAATGAAAAGTTCCCTGTGAACCTGTAAAACCTTGGCAAATAACTTTTGTTTTTTTGTTAACTAATATAGACATTGTTCCCCAAATTTTTTATATTGCATCTACAACTTTTTGTGCAGCATCTGCTAAATTATCTGCAGCGATTATTTTAAGACCAGAATTTGCTAATATCTCTTTCCCAAGTTTAAAATTAGTACCAGCTAGCCTTACAACTAACGGTATTTTCAAACCAACTTCTTTAGCTGCAGCTACAATACCTTCAGCTATAATATCACAGCGCATAATTCCACCAAAAATATTTACCAATATGGCTTTTACAGAATCATCAGACATAATGATTTTAAAAGCTTCCGTCACTCGCTCTTTATCAGCGCCGCCACCGACATCTAAAAAATTTGCTGGAGAGGCGCCATATAATTTGATAATATCCATAGTAGCCATAGCAAGGCCAGCACCATTTACCATGCAGCCAATCGTTCCATCCATACGCACATAGCTAAGTTCAGCATTACTAGCTCTTGTTTCTAGAGGATCTTCTTCATCTTCGTCACGCAGTTCTAAAATCTCAGGATGTCGAAATAAACCATTATCATCAAAATTAATTTTTGCATCAAGAGCTAGCAGCTGACCATCCTTTGTTGTCACTAAAGGGTTAATCTCAATTTGAGAAGCATCAGTTGCAATGAAAGCTTTATAAACAGAATGCACTATTTTTACCATTTCTTTCGCCTGATCATTTTTAAAACCAAGTTTATATGCTATAGCTCTACAGTGAAAAGCTTGTAAACCAGTAGCAGGATCAACAGATATTTTAATGATTTTATTAGGATGCTGCTCTGCCACTTCTTCAATATCCACTCCACCTTCAGTGGAGGCCATAAAAGTAATTTTACCGACTCCTCTATCTAATACAGCGCTAAAATAATATTCTTTTAAAATATCACAACCAGCTTCAATATATAATCTTTTAACAATTTGTCCTTCAGCTCCGGTTTGATGAGTAACTAATTTTATACCATACATATCATGAGCAGCTTTTATTGCTTCATTTTTATTGCGCAGCACTTTAACTCCACCTGCTTTTCCCCTACCTCCGGCATGAATCTGAGCTTTTACAACGTAAAGATCAGCATCAAAATCTTTAAATAGATGATCAATATCTTCATCTCTTAAAGCAACAATGCCATGACTGGTTGGAACTCCATATTTTCTTAGAACTTGTTTTGCTTGATATTCATGAATATTCATAATTTAGGCATTTAATAATTTAAATTAAAACTAAATAATATTTTAGAACAAGAAGATATGGCCTGTAAAGCAAAACTATAAGAGAGTTGGGGAAAAGCATTAGAAAAACTTTTCCCTGTGAGATTTAAATGATTTTATTTGGCAGAATCAGCAGCTGCGTTGTTTAACTCATACTGATCATTCATGATTTTATATTCTTTTTTTAAGCCAAGTACAGCAAGAATCCATAAAATAACTATTACAAAGAAAACAGCGCCAAAGAACGGAGTTGCCTCAACAAAACTATAAGTAGGAAGTAAAATAAAGAAAGTAGAAGTGATAAATCCACCACCTGATTTACCAAATCTTCCACCTATAACATCAACAGCTGCTTTACCCTTTGTCTTCATTTCATCATCAAGAGGTATATAAGCCATTTCTTTAGTAGAATCAAATAATGAATATTTTGTTGCTTTACTTAAAACATTTTGGGCTGTGCCAATTATTACAACTAAAGCTAATGGACCAGTGCCAAAGAATGCAGCAAAATGCAAACCTATTGTTGTATCAAATATAATAAAAGAGAAAAATGCCGCACCGGTAATGCAAATCATAACAGGCGTGAATAAAGCCGCTGTTGCCCAAGAAACTCTTCGTAAAATATTACTACCAACAAGCATAAATAAAATGGCTGCAACTCCTTGATAAGCCTGGAAAGTACCCATAAACATAGCATATGATTCTTGTGTATCATACATTTCTCTTAATTTTGCTTTCCACACACCTTCTACTAAATTAATAGAAATTCCATATGCAAGCACAAGAGTAACCAGTAAGCCTAAATATTTAGAGGTTACAATCATTTTGAAACTATCACCTAAAGATAATTTAGGCTTTTTCTTCTTACCGCCAGATGTTTTTGCAGCATCATATAATGCCGGATCAGTCAATACATTACGATGAATCCATGAATATAAAAACATCACAATAAAATTTGCAAAAATAGTTATGCATATTACAGGGATAAAACGGTTCTCAGGAGCAACTATCGTTAACTCAGAGCCAAGTGAATAAGTAAGAACAATGGCGGTAGTTGGTAAAGCAAAATTACCTAATAAACCAAACATCGAATAAAAACGTCTTGCTTCATTAGTCTTAGTAATTTGGTTAGCAAATTGCCAAAATAACAAGCTTAGCATCATGCTACCATATAGTTCAGCCATCATGTAAAATAAACCAAAACTCCAATGTCCCCAAATTTTGATGAACCATTGTATATTCGGATATTGCACAGCTAAATTTTTAATGAGCTCAGGGTCAGGATGAACAATTTCAGGGTTGGGATATAAAATAAAAGCAAAAATTGCCAAAAATATAGTAAAAAACAAAGTAACAGTATAAAAAACTTTTTGCTGACTCATCACATTACAGAGTTTAGCATAAATAATCATAACCACTACAGCAGATGGCAATACCACATACATTTTTAAAAAACTGATCGCCTCAGCACCGATAGCAGTTACAACAAAACCATCTTTAATAGAACGTAAAGCAGAATAATCAAAAAGGATGAAAAACATCATTGCTGCCATTGGGAGAAACTTCTTATTTTCATGCCATTCAATTGGCCAAAATATTTTTCTAAACTCAGATACAAGATTGGTTTTTTCTAAATTTCCCATAGATTTTTAATTTTTGTTTTTATGTTAGAATTAAGCTAATCCCTAAAAATACACTCAAAAAATAACGTAGTCAATAAAATTAATTAATCATCTTTTACTTTTTCAGTATTAATATTACCCAGTTTTCTTTTTCAAAATTTTTATCAATTTGCATACCAGCTAAACTATAGGCTTTTATAACTTTATCTGCTTGAGAAGAGAGAAAACCAGAAATTATTAATCGACCATTTATTTGCAATAATGACGCAATATCCTGAGCCATTCCTATAAGTGGTTCGGCTAAGATATTGCTAATAATTAAATCAAATTTATTATTTCTGGCATCAACGCCTAATTTTTCAACTGAGTTTTGGTAAAATTTAATTTTTGAATTGTTAAACTTTTGATTGAATTTTGCTACCTTTATTGAAACTTCTTCAATATCACAGGCAATAATTTTAGCTTTTTTCCATAATTTTGTGGCTGCAAAGCTTAATATCCCACTACCTGTGCCAATATCATATATTGCTGAAAAATCATGTTTTATTGCAAGATGCTCCATTGCTTCTATACAACCAGATGTTGTTTCATGTTCACCGCTACCAAACGCCCTTGATGCTTCAAGAACAATAGGTATAAATTTATCAGGGCACAAATTAGATTGCTTTTGTGAGGAAATAAAAAACCTACCAATTCTGATAGGAGATAATTGCTTTTGATATTCGGTTACCCAGTCTCTATCTTTGATAATATTTAGGTTAATATCCTTAATCTTTAAATGATTTTTATTGCTAAAATCTTTAATTTGTTGAATAATATTTTTTGCCTTCTTTTCTGAATTGATATAGATCTCAAGCCTCCATAAATCATTTTTCTCTGCTTTAATAGTTTTAGATTCGATCTCAAATGAACTTAGCCCTAAAACATCTTCATTTTCAGCTAAAATAGCTTCCAAACTGTCTAAATTTTTATAAAATGTAGCAAAACTAATACTATATACAATTTTTGGTTGACTAAACATATTATTCATGGTTTATAATGTTGGTGTTGATAATAAGTATATTTCGCATATATTATAGATGTAGGTTTAATTTTTCAATCAAGTTTAACAGAGGTTTTTTTATGGTAAAAAATATTTTTTTAGTAATAATTATATTTTTGGCTTCAGTGCAAAATATTTTTGCTTCAGACAATGATAATTCACTTAGAGAGAATGTTGCTGACAATACAATTAAAATAAGGGAACCAGCCGAATTTGAAGAGGTTATTAATGAATACAAAACTTATGTTTCAACAATTTCACCAGAAATACGAGATGAAATTATCGCTTATCGAAAAGAAGTTGCAAAAATCAATAAGGAAAAAAGATTAATGTACAGAAAATTGTCGCAAGAAGCGCAAGAATATCTAAAAAAAGAACAAGCATTTAAAAAAAGATTACCTATGAATAAAAAAGCTTTGATTAATACACAAAATCCAGGTGAAAAAATAAAAAATAAATAATATTTTGTGCAATTGCTTTGATCTAATTAATTACTAGAATTAAGTAACTCTTGATATTTAGTATATATTTTTTTTACAGCATTTATCCAGAGCATACAAATTATTATAAATATAATCATTAACGCAGGTGCTATGCTATTATAAGTCGCCATAGGGAATATCATGAAAATAATTGATTGAACTAGACCGCTGGCTGACTTCCCTATTTTTGAGCTTACAACATCAACAGCTGCTTTACCTTTAGTTTTAAGCTCTTCATCTAGAGGAATATAAAGCATTTCACGCGATGTATCCCAAATTGAATATTTTGAACCTTTTGATAATATATTTTGGATAGCCCCAATAAAAACCGCCATAGCAAGTGGGGTGCTGAGCATTGCTCCTTCATAAAAACTTAGGAGAGCTTCATCAAATACTACTAATACAAAAAATATCGTTCCTGTAATTAAAATTATTAGAGGAGAAATAATTGCCGCTGCAAACCATGTGCTTTTGCGCATTATATTATTACCAACTATTGTCAAAATCATTATTACTACACCTGTCCATAAAATATACATACTACTAAAAGATGCATAAGCATTAACAGTAGGGTATAATTCTTTAATTTTTGCTTTCCAAACAGCTTCAACTAAATTCATAGAGAGACCAAAAGCAGCTGAGCAAATTAGCATTAGCCATAAATATTTTGATTGGGCAATATATTTAAAACTGTCAACTAAACCCATTTTACTTTTCAGACTTTTATTTGGTTTTAAGTATAAATTAGGGTTATTCATTACATTATTAGTAATAAAACGTACTAATAAACAAGAAAAAATGGCGGCAAAAACAACGAAAGAGGTTGAAATTTGTGTAAGTAAAATTTTACTATCTGATGTAGTAAATAGCTCTCTTGCTATACTTGCATCTGACGCTAAATGCATCATTAAAAAACCAACAATAACAACTGAGGAGTTACCAAATAATGAGAATAGAGTATAAAATCTTTTAGCTTCATTAGTGGTATTAATCTCGTTAGCTAATTGCCAAAATAATAATATGTAAAAAATATTAGGCCATAATTCAGCCAAAGTATAAAATATTATATAACTCCAATTACCAAGAATTGCTATATACCATTTAAAATGAGGATACAAAGCCATTAAGTAATCTAGCTTCGCTCTATTCATATGGAAAGAATCAATATTAGGGTATAATATGAAAGCAAAAATAACATAATAACTTGTAAAAAAACCAACCAGATAGTAAAAAATCTTATCAAATGTTAAGTGATTTACCATCTTAGCATAAATAATAACAAAAATTGCTGCAATTGGTGTTACACAATACACTTTTGTAAAGCTTGTAACCTCAGCGCTAATTTCAGATATTAATATACTATCTTTTAATATTCTTAAAACATTTTGGTTGAATAATACACAAAACATCAAACTAGCCATTGGAATGAATTTGACAAGCTCAAATCTCCTTATTGGCCAAAAGATACTACGAAATTTATTTTCAAATATATTATTTTCTAGAGACATTTAATCCGTACCTTATGACAAAAAAAAAACTTAAATAAATAAGCTGTTTTTAGTCGTAAGGCTGCTAAACCAGTCATCAATGAGCAGATCAACGAATAAAAAAATTTCACGAATTGTAACCAATGCTAGCTAAACTGTCAAGAATAAAAACTATAGGACTGTGCAGGACCATTAAATTCTTTGTTTTAAAATATCAAATATCCGTTTTTTATTTAGAGAGAGAGTATAGATAGCTTTCGAGATGGAAGTATCAATTTTATTGAGTAGGAAAATAGCAAGGTTACGTAAAGCGACGCATATTTGCTGAGCTTTGTGGCCTAACTTTAACAACTCTCGCTTCTTCAATTATTTTCCAAATCTATAAACACCCGCAAGGCTAGTGCAACCTGATGTATACCCGTATACCCTAGTAGTATTAGTGATAAAATAGATTTTATTTTATATCTTCTACCTTCTTTCTTACGGCTATCATGGATTTTACCTAAATAGTGTAGTACTGTTTCTCATTGGCGCTATTTTGTTAGTTTTTTCAACTTTTTAATAGCGCTTTACATTGCTTTTTCAACCTTCTAGAGACTTTCTCTGATTGAGAATTTTAATGGTCCTGCTGCAATTATACATTCAATAACTTTTTCTTGGTACCATAGCATAATACATAGCTCCTTTATTGCGTCAGTTATTTAACAATGCCAAAAACATCACATGCTTACCACTTACCAATACTTATAGTTAACGCTAAAAAACCTACTTAGCTATTTTGTTAGCTCTTAGGTTTTTTCTATTATTAGAATTACGCCTTTTAACATCCGGTTTAGTTTTAGGGCGCTTAAAATCTGATTTAGCATTAGGATTAATCACTTGATTAATCAAATTCCATTTCCTTTTATCAGCTGGAGTAATAAAATTCACAGCAGAGCCTTCTGCCCCTGCTCGTGCCGTTCTGCCAATGCGATGTATATAATCTTCTGGACATTGTGGCAGATCATAATTAACAACATGTTCAATATGATTAATATCAAGGCCACGTGCTGCTACATCAGTTGCAACCAGAATTCGGTATTTTTTCAGCCTAAAAGCAGAAATCACTCTATCACGTTTATTTTGCCTCAAATCACCGTGGATAGCATCAGCGCTATAACCCTCTCTAACGAGATTGTCAGCCATTCTTTGTGTGCCATGTTTAGTTTTAACAAATACAATAACTGAACCTTTTCGCTCATCAAGCTGAGATAGCAAACTAGAATATTTTTCAAATTCACGAATATGAACCATATCTTGCTTAACATGAGCACCAGGAGCAAATTTTGTTTTCACTTCAATACGCACAGGATTTGTTAAATATTTTTCTGCAATTTGTGTGATATTTGAAGGAAGAGTCGCAGAAAATAATAATGTTTGTCGCTGAGTAGACATAGATTTTATTATATTTTTAATTTGAATGCTAAAACCCATATCAAGCATACGGTCAGTCTCATCGAGGACTAAAAAATTGGCCTTTTTAAGATCCAAACTCTTACGCTTTAAATGATCGTTAATCCGACCAGGAGTGCCAACAATAATTTTTGGATTAGCGCGTAATTGACTAAATTGTTTAAATATTGGCTCACCACCTATTAATAAAGCAGTCCTAATACCTGATTTTTTACCCAACATCACCTGTAATTGATTCATTACTTGAGCTGCAAGCTCACGAGTAGGCGTCATAACCAAAGCCTGCTCAACATTATTAGATAAAATGCGCGCGATTAATGGAACGCCAAAAGCCACAGTTTTACCTGTACCAGTTTGGGCAGACCCAAGAATGTCATTACCTGACATAGCTACAGGAATCGCTTTACTCTGAATTGGCGTAGGTTTAGTAAATTGCATGCTGTTTAGCGAATGCAAAAGAGCCTTAGGTAGACCCATTTCTTGAAATGTATTCATTTTATATGCCTTTTATAGAAAAATAAACTAATCGATAAAAGACCAAAAGTATAAATACAACCCAGCTTTTAGTGATTAATTATAATAATTAACTAATTTTAAACCAATTCCCATTTAAATAATAGATGTCAATATTTCATATTTTTATAAAATATCCGAAAAATCAATTTCAAATATGCATCTATAAATCTAAAATGGGAATTGGTGTTAAAATTTGATTATACTTGAATATTAATCGCAGAAGTTCTGCCATTATTTTCTTCAATATCGTAAGATACTTTCTGTCCATCATCTAATTGACGCAGCCCAGCTTGCTCTAAAGCGCTGATATGTACAAAAATATCTTTGCCGCCTTCTGCAGGCTCAATAAAACCATACCCTTTAGTTGTATTAAACCATTTTACTGTTCCAGTTTTCATAATATTTTCCTTTTTAATTTTAAATTGTTTACAAAATTTTCTCCCCAGCCTACATAATGCAGACCAAAAAAACCCAGCTTGTTCTTAATATTTACTTGAAATCAACAATTTTAAATTAATCTTCAAAATAGCCAAATACTACAATAGCAGAGTAAGCAAGACAAACTAGCTTTGTGCATTATAACACATATAACAATAAAAACAATCTATTTTGGCAAAATAACTCTAATTATCTCCTTATGAATTTGCATTTCATCTTTACCTACACACTCAATCCGCTTAATTCTACTAGGATAACTACTTCTAAGAGCTATAAAATTTTGCTGCACTTTATTGTGAAAAGCTAGTGATTTTTCTTCAAATTTATTGATATCCTTGGTATCTACACTTCTTTTTAAAGCAATTTCAGGAGGTAGATCCATAAAAAAAGTAATCTCAGGCATGATCGCCTCTATCTTCCCCAAAGGCTTCATTAAATTTCTATGAAGATCTACTATTTCCTTAGCTGTTAAATTAATACCATCTGCCTGATATGCTACGGTAGAATCTAAAAACCTATCACAAATTACCCAAACATCGTTAACCAAAGCCGGAGCAATCACTTGATTTATATGTTCATATCTTGCTGCCATAACTAACATAAGCTCAGAAACTGGATATAACTCATTATACACTAAGATATCCCTAATTTTTTCTGCTTGCACGGTACCACCCACTTCTCTTGTATGAATGGCTTTTATATCTTTAGATAACAAATACTCATATAATTTTTTACTTTGGGTTGATTTACCACTCCCCTCACCCCCTTCAAAAGTAATAAATTTTGCTTTTGTCATTTTATAATTTGATAATAAAAATTTTAGCAATTATTATGTCGTAAATATTCTGCTTATACAACATAAACTTAAGTTAATGATAAAATCAGTACTTGGTAAAATTTGGCAATCTAATAACCCCAATGAAGAACAGATCGCTAACATAGCTAGGGAATTACAAATCAGTGATTTACTAGCACAGCTTATCGCCTCAAGAACAAAAACTCTAGAAGAGGCAATAAATTTTTTTGACCCAAAATTAAAAAATTTACTTCCCGATCCTTTTCATTTACTAGATATGGAAAAAGGCGTAGATAGAATAATTGAAGCCATTAACAAAAAAGAAAAAATTTGTATTTTTGCTGATTATGATGTTGATGGTGCTACCTCATCGGCGCTACTTAAAAATATATTTTATGAAATTGGGGTGGAAGTTGATATATATGTACCAGATAGAATAGAAGAAGGTTACGGTCCAACAACTAAGGCAATGGAGACGCTAAAACATAATGGCGTTGATTTAATAATTACAGTTGATTGTGGCTCAGTAGCTTTTGATGCTCTGCTTCATGCTTCAGAAATAGGTTTAGATGTTATTGTCATCGACCATCATATTAGCTTAGAGATCATGCCAAAAGCAGTTGCTGTTATCAATCCAAATAGAATAGATGAAACAAGCCCTTGTAAAAATCTAGCCGCTGCTGGTGTATCTTTTTTAGTTACAATCGCATTATGTTCTGAACTTAAAAAAAGGGACTTTTTTACTAAAAAAAATATTACACCACCAGATTTAATGAAACAGCTAGATATTGTTGCGCTTGGCACAGTCTGTGATGTCATGATTTTAACTGGCCTAAACAGAGCCTTTGTGAAGCAGGGCTTAAAAATTGCTAGACGCAGAAATAATATCGGTTATGCCACCTTATGTGACGTGGCATCTTTAGATGAGGCCATTAATTGTTATCATCTAGGATTTGTGCTTGGACCCAGAATAAATGCTGGTGGGAGGGTTGGTACATCTTCATTAGGTGCAACTCTACTTTCTACTAAAAATAAGGAACAGGCTCTAAAATTGGCCAAGGAGTTAGATCTACATAACAATAACCGAAAAATTATAGAAATCACTATGCTTGAAGAAGCGTATAACATTGCAAAATCACAAATAAAACAATCAGTAATTTTTGTTAAGGGAGAAAAATGGCATCCTGGGGTTATAGGAATAGTAGCAAGTAGATTGAAAGAAAAATACAATAAACCAGTTGCTGTAATTGCGGTAAATGAAGGTATTGGTAAAGGATCTTGTCGTTCAGTGAAAGGGTGTGATTTTGGCTCAGCTTTGATTGAAGCTAAATTAAATAATATATTAATTGCTGGAGGTGGGCATGCAATGGCAGCAGGTTTTACGATTGATGAGGCAAAAATTGATATGTTACATAAACATCTTGAGGGAATATTTGCCAAAAGCTTGAATAAATCTACTTCTCATCTTGAGGAATTTTATGATCTAGAGCTAACAAGTAAAGCTCTTAATATTGAATTATTTGAAGAAATCAGTAAACTAGAACCTTTTGGTAACGGCAACCCTACGCCAATTTTCAAAATTTCAAATCTATTTGTTCTAAAAGCTAATATTGTTGGCCAAAATCACCTAAAAATTATATTTGCGCCACAAAAAACCTCATCTCATTCTACAAAAACAATAGAAGCCATAGCTTTTAATGCAGTAAATACCGTGATGTCAGAAGTAGTTTTGGCGAAAAAACCTCATAATTTATCGGTTTTTGGAACTATAAAATTAAATAACTGGAATAATCGTCAATCACTTCAAATTCAGCTCAAAGATTTAGCAATCGAATAATAATTGCTATTTTTACTATAAAATAATTTTTTTTATTTTCTTATCCATAACACCATTCTTCAAATCTTCAATAAAATTAATATCAAGAGAATGTATCAATAAACTGCTTTTCTCTAGCTTTATAGTAACAGTACCAGGAGTCAGGGTAATTGAATTAGCATAAACAACCCTGCCCAAATCATTAGTTTGAATTGAAGTAATAGCTGAAATAGATGGCAAAATAGCTAAATTTCTTCTCCAGGCTATTTTTGATACTGCAATAGACGAAGAAATTATCTCACTAATTAACCAAAATAAATAATAAATAGTTCCATACAAAGAAAATCTATTTTTTGCATCAATTAGAGCTAATTTATTGGCAAAATATAAAGTTAAAACTGGCGCAGCTAACGCAAAAAACAAATGAAATAAACCAGTTTTAAAACCACTAAGTCCAAGCCAAACAAATATAAATAATATTAACGTTAAAAAAATCCTCAATCCATTCATTATAATTTCAATCTTCTCTTACAACTAAAACAGATACCGATGAATGTCTAACTATTTTTGATGCATTCGGGCCCAGCATATAATCACGCAATTGAGGACGAACTGCCGACAAAATAATTAAATCACCCTCTACTTTACCAGAATAGCTAATAACTTCATCATACACAGCACCGCGGCCAACATAACACTCAACTTTTATTTCTTCAGGTATATATTGCTTAACTAAATCTTCTAACTGTTTTTGATATTTTTGTTTATGGTCTTGCATCCAATTTTTAGGTAAATAATCTTCAATTATTTTAGTACCAAAATTAGGAATAATATGAACAAAATGTAATGTTGTTCCAAAAGCATTAACCAAGCTCAAAGTTGTTGGTAATATAGACTTTATTGAATTTTTGTCCGATAAATCTAAAGGAACAATGATGTTCTTATACATGAT
The DNA here is from genome assembly GCA_964352655.1 of uncultured Rickettsiaceae bacterium. Taxonomy (GTDB): domain Bacteria; phylum Pseudomonadota; class Alphaproteobacteria; order Rickettsiales; family Rickettsiaceae; genus Megaera. The sequence continues at coordinate 6,170 of CAYGSI010000018.1, read as the reverse complement.
TTTTAGCCTCAATTTATATTATTAATTTCTATGTTCTTAATTTGGCCAATTATCGTTTAAATTGTCAGATTTAGTTAAAAAACAATTGCACGCTCTTACATTATAACTCAAAACCTTTGTAAAACAAAGCCTGAAGTGAAATGATCAACATCCAAATTATGCAGTAATGGATCAGAGTCTTTAAAAGACTTAACCTTTTTATCAAAATAATTCAAAAAATTAGTTATTATTTGTTTAGGTACTGAACTATCACTTACCAATATAGCAGGCGCTGCAATTGTTTTTTCACTCTTGGTAATGCCAGGATATCCTTTAGCATGTATGGTATATTTTGTAAAAGCTAAATTACTATTTACAATAGCGTCAAGTTTATCTTTTTCTATAGTTAAAAAATCAGATTCACAAGCGTGAGTAATATAACTTACTAAAGCATTAGGGTGACCGGTCATCAATATTATTGCGTCAATATTACCAGCACAAAATTCTTTGGCATATTCTTCATGAAATAGTTCGATATCTTCAGGTTGCTTTTTAAAATTATAATTACTTATAAGCTCCTGATACATCAAAGAACTATCTGAGCTATTTGGGCCATTAGATATTTTTTTACCATCTAGTTCACTAAATTTAAGAATTTTATCTTTATCTTTTACGATAACAGTAAAAGCTTCATTATGCAGCCTAAGAACTTGAATAATGTCCCTAAACGGGTCAGAATTGGTAAAATAACCATCGCCATTATAAGCATCTAAAGCTAAATTTGACTGAGCAAAAGCAAAATCAACCTTCCTTTCTCGAAGTAATTTAAGATTTTCAATTGTGCCAGTAGTTGGCACAACATCGCAACCAATTGAATCGTTTGCTTTTGAAATATATTTACAAAGTTTTAAACCGATAAAATAATATCCTTCTAAGATGCTACCTGCTGCAATTCTAACAATTTTTTTTTGATCTTGATTATCAGCAAAGCTTTGAAATGGCGATATTAAAATAATAATTATAATAATAAAAAATCTTGATACAAGCATGTTAGTTATCTCTGTTATAAACCTCTCTATCAAGAGTACCTTCGGTGCTATCAATAACCAAAGTAATTGTTGCATCTCCAGTAATGTTTATTGCCGTACGTAATAAATCGAGCACTCTATCAATGCCTGCTATAATTGCTACCCCTTCAATTGGCATATTTACAGAGGCCAAAACCATTGGTAACATAATTAAAGAGCCCCCTGGTATGCCAGCACCTCCAATTGAACCAAGAGTAGATGTTAATATTATCACCATATAATCATTAAGTGATAAATCTACTCCCATCATTTGTGCAAAGAAAATAGCAGTAAGGCTTAAATTAATTGCAAAGCCATCCATGTTAATGGATGCACCAAGTGGCAGAACAAAAGAAGTGCTAGATTCAGAAACACCAAGCCTTGTTCTACATGTTTCCATTGTTGTTGCCAAACTAGCTTTACTACTGCCTGTAGAAAATGCAACTATTTGATAATCTAAACTCTTTTTATAAAAAGGAATAGGAGAAAGTCTACAAAATACTATAATAAATAAACCAAAAATTAGATATTGAAAAGCCATTGCTACAACAACTGCCAAGACAAGTTTAGATAAACTAATCATAATATCAATCCCTTGAGTGCCAACAACCCAAGCCGTTAGCGCAAATGCGCCATAAGGCGATAATTGCACCACTTTTGAAATCATTTTAATTACTATCCTAGAAATTAGATGAACAGCATCTTTTACCGGTGCTGCGCTTGAACCCATGTTATTTAAGACAAATCCAGTAAATATGGCAAAAAATACTACCTGCAAAGTTTTGCCTTCAGCAAATGAACTAACAATATTCATAGGAACTATATTCACTAAAAACTCTAATATATCGAAACCAGCTGTATTAAAATTTCTCTCAGGTGAGACACCTAAATCTATAACAACTCCAACTCCTGGTTTCATGAGAAGAGCCATAGCAACACCAAATATTACTGCAAAAAAGGTTGTAGCTGAAAAAGCAATTACTGATTTCATCCCCACTCTGCCAAGAGAATTAGGATCATGCATACTTGTAATACCAGATACCAGACTAAAAAATATCACAGGCAATATTATCATCTGTATCAGTCTTAGAAAAATAGAACCTATAGGTTTGACGGTTTCAGCATATTGTGGTAAATAAATACCAAACACCAAACCCAAAACCAACCCAAGACCAACTTTTTGCCAAAGTTTCATAACACCTCATAATCTAAAATTAAAAATATCCAAGATATGTTGATAAATAGTAACCAAGAACTAAGCCCCTTATTTTGATAGAGCATAATCCAAAACTATTTTTATATTTTATTTAAATTCAACAATTCATGTTTCTGCAGATATATAAAAAGAAATTTTTTGATTTATCAATCTGCCAACAAACCAATTAAAACAAATATACAAGAATTACTTTTGCAATCAAAGAATTTTTTATATTAATTTACAAATTATCCTCATCTACATGAGTTTTTTCGTAATTTTCATGACGCTCTTGAGCATCTATGCACAAGTTAGCAATTGGTCTTGCTTCTAGCCTTTTAATACCTATTGCTTCAGAAGTTTCTTCGCAATAGCCATACTGGCCTTGAGCTATTTTTGTCAAAGCTAGTTCAATTTTATCTATTAATTTACGATATCTATCACGAGTTCTAAGTTCAATACCCGTTTCCATTTCAACACTTGCTCTATCATTTAAATCTGACTCATTCCAATTTTCTTCTTTTAGATGGTCTAAAGTTTCCTTAGATTCATCTAACAATTCTTCTCTCCATTTTATCAATTTTTGTCTAAAATACTCAAGTTGCAATGGGTTCATATATTCTTCCGTTTCAGATGGTTTATACCCATCTGGTAGTATAACTTTTTGCATATTTTTATCCTCATTAACAATAACCTGATTCAATATATTTAACTCTAAATAGAGGTGCAAGTTAAAACGCAAGCAAGCCAAGCTCTATTATTGCTTTAATGTGTTATTGATGTAAAATAATACGAATTCCAGTTTAATATTTAAAAATATATTTGATATGATAAATTTTGGCGAAAAAAAATTAGCAAGAGTGGCAAAATATATCGCATCATCTGGTTTATGCTCAAGGAGAATGGCAGAATCGTTAATATTAGCTGGAAAAGTTACAGTAGATGGAAAAATTATTACAACTCCAGCATTAAATATAGAAAAAAATAATATAGTTGAAGTAGATGGAAAAATTATTAAACCTCAAGAGCAAGTTAAATTATGGCTTTACTATAAACCTGTTGGCTTAATTACTACCCATAAAGATCCATATAACAGACCTACTGTTTTTGATAGTTTAAAAGCATCTCTACCAGGCGTGATTTCAGTAGGAAGGTTAGATCTAAATAGCGAAGGATTATTATTGCTTACTAATAGCGGCAAACTTGCTAACCAGCTCGAATTACCAAAAAATAATTTTGAAAGAATATACAAAGTAAGGGCTTACGGTGATCACGCAGGAATTCTTGACGCCATCAAAAATGGAACAATTAACAACATTACAATTGAAGGTTTAACTTATAGACCTAAAAAATTTGCTTTTCTTAAAAAAAATAATAGCAATTCATGGTTTGAAATAGTTTTAGCTGAAGGCAAAAATAGAGAAATTAGAAAAATTTTTGAATATTTTAATATGAAGGTAAATAGGTTAATTCGTACACATTATGGAAAATATCGCATTGGCAAGTTAAAACCAGGCGAATTTATTGAAGTTGACACAGAAATAGATCCAAAAAATTAGGCAGCGTAATGTCCCCAAAAATCTAAAAAACCAACAATCAAGCCATGTTTGAGCTTTTTTTGTATGAAATCAGGAGTAGCTGTTAATACAAGCGAGCACATGAACAACGAAATTAACAGGGCTTCTATGTCTGGAATGTTCAAGATTCATAGAGTTTTTTAGTACATTAAAAACGGATTCAATCAAAGCTCTTTTTCGCAAAAATAGCGAGCCAATCAAATAAAACTCATATCACCGATTAAATCAGACTCAGTTTCTTTTAACTCAATAGCAGCATCAGGCAGTTTATCAAATTCAAAGAAATTACCACTATTTGCAACATCATCATAATGGTTAGCTGCATTAGTAAAGCTCTGGCTTTTTAGACAATTTGCTATCTTAACACTTAATTCTTTAATTTTTCCTTGATCCTTAGTTAAGCTCTTTGCTTGCATATAGTACTTTTGAGCCCTGTGATACATCGCTAAATCATACCATGTATCTGCTATCTCCTTTCGGAGCTCATAATCATAAGGCTTAGACTGTAACAATAGTTTATAACATTCATTAATCTTCATTGAATGCTCTATTATTTTGTAAAATTCAATAGCCTCCTTATATGCTTCTTTTGACTTTAATATATTACCTACATCCTCATAGATAGTCGTTATTCCTTTATCAAACTTCAATGCAAATTTGTAATATTTTAAAGCTAAATCCGTTTTACCAGAGTCGTTCTTGATAACCGCAATATTGTTATAACATATAGCCTTATTCTTAATACAAACCTCTTCATCTTTGAACAGATTCAACACTTTTATTGCGGCCTTATTATAATCTTCCACTCCACTTTGTTTTAGATCAATTTTCAGAGATAACACAGTTTTTTTTAGATTATTATCAATAGATGTTTTACATTTTCTTAATTCCCAAGTTAACTCTTTATTTAAGCCATCGATACTCTTTTGATTTTCATCAAGCTTATCACCAATTAGGCTTGTAAATAACTTAGCATATTCTCTCATCTGCAGTGCTGTATATGCAAAATCCCTAATTTGCGACTTAAATGAACCTTCATTGTCATCACTTAGCACATACTCTCTAAGAATAACAAATAAGTTCTTCATTACTGATACTGGATTACTCAAATTACCATGCAACAATCCTTTTAAAGATAACATCTGTTTAACCCCAATAAAATACTCACTTGTTTTAAGGGTTTTATTCACATTAAAATTTTTGTAATTTGCATGATCGGGTATTATCAATGGTGAAAGAGCATTATTATCCATAAAGGAATGTTTGCTACTCTTGTTCAACATCGAAGAAGGATTATCCAAGGCTTTAGATAATATCTTCATTAGCTCAGATAAATTAGAACAACTCAAATTATAAATATTATTGCAATACTCAACAGCTTTTTCAGACAATGCAAAACTACCTATATTATCAGAAACATTAACATAAGAACCTATCTGCTCTATATCCTTAAATGATATATCAGGAACAAATTCGCCAACATTACTAGGTTGTGGAAATAAAATCAGCTGCTTAACTAAATAGTCAATAGCTTTTTTTTCATGTTCTCCTAAATTTTCGTTACTCTGTTTTATACCCTTTAAATTATCAATCAAATGAACTTTTTCTTGCCAAGGGGGAGTGTTAGCAATCACTAAATACACTGACTCTTTTATTAATTCTAAATCCTTAAAACTCTTACAGAACTGCTTCAAGGAATTAACAAAACCAGTACCCCTGTCATTGTTAATAGAACTCTCAGAAGCAACAAAGACAAATTTCATCTTTTTATGTTGTTGGTATAACTTCTTAATATAAAAACCATTAGCTACTTCCTGCTTTATAGAGGCATCATTAAAGCCCGGACAATCCCAAATCACTACACCATTTGGAGCAACGCATTTATTTGGTATGGTAGTTTCAGATTCATGACCATGACCAATCTTTTGTTTCTCATTAGCTGCTAGTCTTCCTTTCTTCTTATCCACAACAGCTTTTAGCTTCTGCTCAGTCAGTACATATGATAAAGTAGTCTTGCCAGCTCCCGTATTGCCAAGTAATAAAATAGCTTTCTCATCATTCCCAGAAATCCTATCATTACCTTCAGCTACCAATTTTTGTATGTCAATTAAAGTCTTATCTTGCTTAATTTTCATGTTAACGCTCTCATTTATAAGATATTGGCTATTTCTTTCTAATAAATTCGTTATTTCTTTAGCTGAATTACTATTAATATTATTTCCCCCAATATCCAATTTAGTAAGTGCATAGTTGTATTTTAATCCTGCAAGCAAGTTAGCAGCTCCACTATCTCCTATCTGGTTATTTTCAAGACGGATAGTAGTTACAGACTGGTTAGTTTTCAGGGCTTCT
>CAYGSI010000017.1:0-26062 GCA_964352655.1 uncultured Rickettsiaceae bacterium | reverse complement strand
TAAATTAGAAAATTTAAAATTATTTGGCAATAAATCCAATATGGTATTTTCTATAAATATAGAATAATAATAATAAAAAAGGATAATTTTATGAAACAAAGCACGAGATTAAAACAAGTAGGTAAATTTAAACCGCTAACAATGGAATTAGGCACTGTTAACAAAGGTTATGTTTAATAGTTGCGATAGCGATAAAAGCAAGGAATGAGAGGTCAGACTTTTCAAATCTGAGGGGGCTGTCCTGACTTCATACAAAAAAAGCTCGGGACAAAACCTCAATAAATGAAATTCTTAGGAGTTAAGAGACGCAGCAAGCCAAATTCTTAAACTTAGATCTTATTGTCGTTTAAGCCTTAACTGTCAGATTTATTATTAGCTGGCTTTAATCGAGAGAACGACCACTTTTTTTCTTATCTTTATTCATATTATTGTTACGTGCTGGTGGGGTACTAAGACTTGCGGGAGAAATTAATTTTTTAGTTTTAATCGGTTGAACAATTTTTTTTGCTTCATGCAAAACCCCTCTTTTTTGAGCTTTTTTTACTAATTCTTCTTGGGTTTTATTAAATTGCTCTGGTGATGATATTATCTCTCTTAATTTCTTCTCACCTTCTATTTTAGCTTGAAAATTCATAGAATCTTGTCTAAAAGAAACAATAACTTTATCTGATATTTTTTCAAGGTTTGCTGACGAAATTTTTAAATTACTACGAAAATTAGATAAAAAGGTTTTCTTTTGTTTAACATCTTGAGAAATTGTTTGGGTAATTTTATCAATATTTTGATTAATATAATCTGACCCCAATTCATTATTTATTTTCTCAAACATTTTACTAAATTTTGCCCTAATTTCAGTATCAACTTTTTTACCCTCTAATTCAAGATTTTTTTCTAATTCAACCATTTGTAAGCCATATGGTTTTGTATAAGGTTCAATATCTTTACTGAACTTATTTAATAAATCCTGATTTTGCAATTTTTCACTATTAAGTATTGGAATATTACTTTCGCTAAGTTTATTGGAAAAATTTTCTATAGCTTTTTTATATATTTTATCTTGAACTTCTTTATAATTTTCACCTTTTTTAGGGTCTAAAAGCACCTCAAGCATTTCGGTACTAAACTCTATTTTTGCTGATAGTGCTTTTACATAATCTTGCTTCTCCTCAGGTTTGAGAAATCTTTGTTCTTTAGTATTTGCATCTAATATCATGAAATCTGACTTATTTAACAAAATTTGGTCAACAACGCGACCACCGACCAATTTTTTGATTCCATCATTAGAACTTAATTGGTTACTAAATTCAGTTTTAGTTTCTTGTATTTTATTAACTAATTTATCAAATAATTTAGGATCAGCGCCCTTTTTCTTTAAAGATTGAATTTTTGATTCTATCCCCATTTCAGTAGCTTTTAGGCTTAACACTGGTCTCCCTTTATTTTCAGTAGCATCTGGGTTAGCATTAAGCAAACTAAATACTTGCCCTTGAAACTCCTTATTATCAACGAACGGGACCTTTCCACCTTTAGATTGAGCAAATTTTATTACTTCTTGTGTGATAAAACCCTTTATGTTATCTAAATCATCAAACATCGCTTCTACTGATTTATGGATTTCATTATCAGTTAATTTTTTTTTTGTCATATATATTACTAAATTATAAAAAACTCATTAGATAATTAAATAATTATAATACAAAAATTTCTACTAATATCTCAAAATACTAAAATAAAATTTTTAAAATAGAGTAATTAGAACATAGTTAATGTGCTAAAATTCTTCAACAGATTGCACTTCGGGAATATAATGTTTTAACATTGATTCTATGCCATTTTTTAAAGTGACACTAGAACTCGGACAACCAGAACATGCGCCTCTTAACTCAAGCATTACTACGCCATCTTTGAAGCCTTTATAAATAATATCACCACCATCCATAGCAACAGATGGTCTGATTCTTGTATCAATTATTTCAACTATTTGTTTTTCTATTGTAGATAATTCAACATTTTCTAAATTATCTGTTTCATTATTACTATTTTCATCAAATACTGCCATACCAGAAACTAAATGATCCATTATAGTCATCAATATTTCTGGTTTTAGCAATTGCCAATCTGCGTCATCACTTTTAGTAACTGTGACAAAATCAGATCCAAAAAAAACCGCCTTTACTGCATCAATTTCATATATCTTCATTGCCAAAGGACTTTTACCAATTGCCTCTTCTTGATTATTAAAAAATACCGGTCCTTCAGGGCTTATCTCAACACCAGGTATGAATTTTAACGCATTTGGATTAGGAGTTTCCTCAGTTTGAATAAACATAACATAATTTTTTATAATAGATTTTGATTACAAAATTGGTACCCACGGCCGGACTTGAACCGGCATGAGCATAAGCTCCACAGATTTTAAGTCTGTTATGTCTACCATTCCATCACGCGGGCACAAAAACAATTTCTTGATAAGAATACCATTAAAATTATAAAATCAAAATCAATATTTGATTTAGGTGCATGATATTTTAAAACCAAGTAATACGCAAGTATTTTTTACTAATTTCTATAAGACAAAGATATGCATAATCACCTACTTTTACCTTCTGACAAGCTATTCTTGCGAAAAAGAGCTTTGATTGAATCTGTTTTTAATACACTAAAAAACTCTATGACAGACTCTAATATGCTTTCCATTTTTTCTTGATAATCCTCTATGTGCAAATTGCTACCTGTGGATTTTATTTGATAATCTTCTTTTAAATCACTTATTTTTGTTTCATTTAAAGATATTTTTATTGAATTTGGATTATGTTGTGCAAAGATTTTCTAGGAGACATGGAAACTAGAATTAATGTTGTAAATTTTAATAATTTCATCATAAAAATATATCAATTATATGTTCATTGCAATGAATAACTCTTAATCAAAGAAGCGATCAAATAATCTCCTCTCTTCTTGGAGCATTGTTTCGTTTATTTGAAATATTTGTGTCTTTTTATAATGTTCTGGCACAAATTTATGTTCCCCGTCAGTCGTTTTTATAGTAATCGTTTGATTAGGATTCCTATAACCTTTCGGTATATCATAGCCTAAAACTTCCTGATTATTTCTAATTCCAGATTTATATGCATTACTTCTAATATCAACATTGGCTATACGTTTTTCCCTCTGAAAAGCCTCTTTGTCAAAACCAAGATAATATCCTTTGCTTAAGTTTTTTTGCATAGGCAAGCGTGCGCCCTCAAGAGAAATAATATTACCTGAATCAATAAATTTTGATATTTCTCTATCGATACCGCCTTTAACATATTTGCTAACTATTTTTTTAAATAAATTTATAGAAAATTTATTTTTAGATGCTTCTTTTTGTAAATCAAGCATTACATCATCTAATGATTTTCCAGTTTCTTCTTTTTTAATTAGATCATTTAAATAAATTGCAAAAACAAACCCTCTATAATAAGGCAATTTTTGAATATCATAATTATTCCAAAAATCTTTTTTTATTCTGGCGTTAGGCTCTTGGGCTACAGGCGATACATAATAAGATAATAAAAAATTATTTATTTCTTTTATAAAAGTGGTTCTATCTAGAGCACCAGAACGATAGGCAATTAAACGTGCATAATAATCTGTAAACCCTTCTGACCACCAATAATTTAATTCTTCGTCTTTATTGTTTTTAAATTTGCCTCCAATCCAATTATGTAAATGCTCATGGGCAAATAAAATATAGTAATCAGATCTATCCATTTCCTTTGGCAAAAACGCTGTAAAGCTATTGTATAGATGTGTGCCACCCATAGAGTTAGGTCGATCTCCTTCAATAAGGCTTATCGCATAGTAGGGAAAATTATAGTCTCCAAAAAATTTTCTTTGACTATCAATGATGCCCTCTATATCAGAAATAATTTGCGTATCCTCTAAGTCAAATTTACCGTAGAGCGACAAATACACAGGGGCAACTTTACTAGATACTTGATGAAGCCTTAAATTACCGGCAACGTACACAGCATGTAATAATTCTGGTTCAGATATTTTTTTGCTAGAGCTTTTCTTAGTTCCATAAGATGATAAAATTTGCCATTTTGGATCAATATCAAGCCAATTTATACTAATATTTATTTTATCATCACTATTTAAATCATTAGGGGTAGCAAAAATTCCATACCCAGGCGCATGTACTAAATCATTTCTTATAATTGCTTCGTGAACATCAGATGGATTGCCTATTTTTTGATGAATTTCATATTGAATTTTAATTTTTGCATTTTTTTTATCAGGTAAAGTAATAACAGCTTGAAAATCATCATTCTTATTAATGAACTCTATTTGATGTAGACCTGATATTTGTATATTTTTAATCTGCTCAGTATATAGGGCTCCAGCCCATTTTGATGGCAAATCAAGAATTAATTGATCTGAAAAATTACCTTTTATAATCATTTCTATATCCAAGATAGAGTTTTGGATGTTTTTTGTAGATAAATTATAGGTAATAGAGTCATATTGAGATGCTATTGCATGCTTCATTGAGAATAAGCTAAACAAAAATAATATAAAATAAATTCTAACTTTTTTCATGTTGCACTCTAAATTTATTAGATTTTATTTTTTAATGATATACTGAACATTAACCATTCTGGCGAATTATTTGTAATGAATTAGAAAAATTTGATATGGTGACTTGTAGGGTTAAGCTTTCTCTTCTTCTTTATGGGGAAAACTACCCATTTGATAAGAACAAGCTGTTACCTAATTTGCTCGGTATATACCCTTATCAAAGTGGTGCCGGATGTCGGATTCGAACTGACGACCGACCGCTTACAAGGCGGTTGCTCTACCACTGAGCTAATCCGGCTAAATAAGATATAAATGAATATACACTAAAATTTATTTAAGTGCATAATAAAAAGCATTAACTATTAGCTGCTTCCTTTAAAGCTTTTTTAGAAGGTTTTTTAACCTGACCTTTAGCCCTTACAGCCATTTTTTTAGCAATAGATTCAGGAAGTTTTATGCCAGAATCTTTTATAAATTTAGCAACACGTTCCGTTGGCTGCGCTCCTTTTGATAACCAATATTCTACACGTTCTGTCTTAAAAGTAACTTTTGGCTCATCATCTTTTTTTAATAGAGGATTATAAATGCCTACTTTCTCAATGAAACTTCCATCCCTTGGAGCTCTTGCATCTGCAATCACCACTCTGTAATAAGGAACTTTTTTTGCTCCACCTCTTGCTAAACGAATTTTAACTGCCATAATGAAATACTATTTTATTTTTTCTTCTTTAAAAAGAACGTGTTTACGCGCTTTTGGGTCATATTTATTAAATGAAAGCTTTTCTGTTAACGTTTTAGGATTACGCTTTTTTACCAAAAAATAACCGGTACCGGCGGTGCTTACCAACTTAACTAAAAGGTTTTTGTTTCTTTTTTTAGACACGAATTGAACTCTAAATATAAATTTACAACCATACTGGTTAGATAAAATATAACCATACTATAAATTAGTCAAGTATATAATTAAAATTTTCTTCTTATCAGTAACTAAATAATGTTTATTTATCTATTTCAAGTAGTTCGGTTTTTGTCAGTGTAAATTTACTTTTAATCCATTTGTTCTTAAGTGCTTCAAGTGTATTTTTAATTTGTGGTCCTTTGAGTTTAAGAAATTTTAGATCATTACCATTAACAGGGAATTTAGGTTTGGGTTTATTATATAATTCTAAAAATACAGATTCCATTTCTTGAAATTTTTTATGAACTGACATTAAAAAAATACCAAAATCAATATAATTTTCATGATTTAACCATATGTTTGTTAAGAATAATTTGTCGTCATTATCTGGCTTTAAATTAATTAGTTTATGAACTTTACTAGCTTGTTTTTTAGAAAATTTTAAATCTACCAAACATTTTAATGAAATATCATGATTATAAAATAATAACGCATATTTTAACTCATCACTTAGTTTGATTTGAAGTTTTTTCGCTATTTTTTCAGCTTTAACAAAAATTGCCTTATCTATGCTATTAATCGGAAAAATTTCAGGAATTATTTCTTTTGATATACTCAGTACTTCAAGATAATTATCAAGTTTTAGAATCATATCAAACTCTGATTTAATTCTTTCTTTTGATAATTTTTTGAGCGCAGATTTATTTTTAATACAAGCATTGAAGCTTTCAGTATGAATCTGTTTACCGAATCTGCCATGGAATCTAAAAAAACGTAAAATACGTAAATAATCTTCAGCGATGCGTTGATTGGGGATACCAATAAATTTAACTTGCCTATTTGTTAAATCTTCTATTCCTTGGAAATAGTCATAAATAATTTCTTGGATAGGACAATAGCTTAAAGCATTAATTGTAAAATCACGACGTAAAGCATCAAGATAAAAATCATTGCAATATTCAACTTTTGCGTGTCTGCCATCACAAGAAATATCTTTACGCAAGGTAGTAATTTCAAATATTTCTTTATTGAAAATCACAGATATAGTGCCAAATTTAATGCCGATCGGGATAACTTTATATCCTAGGGAAGAAAATAAGTCTAGTCCCTCACAAGGTCTCATATTTGTTGCAATATCAATATCATAAGCTTGTTTATTAATTATTGCATCACGCACTGCGCCACCAACAATTCTTGCCTTAAAGTGATTTGCTTGAATGATTTCTAAGATTTTTAAATAATTCCTAGACTTGATATTTAATTTTTTCTTGATCTCCATACATTGGTAAGTAAATAATTACATAGAATTATACCATTTTCTTGCTTTTTCTAAATCTTCTGTTGTATCAACAGAAATTGGTATATCATCACAAAAGCAAACACCTATCTTCATTCCATTATCTAGAGCCCTAAGCTGCTCTAATTTTTCTAATTTTTCATTTGCAGTTTGCTCTAAAGTAACAAATTTCTCAAGTGCCGCTTTCTTGAATGCATATATACCAACGTGATATAAAAATTCTTTGGCGCCATGGGGTATTAAACTTCTAGAAAAATACAAAGCCTTGTTATTAGGATCTATTGCTATTTTAACGTTCGATTCAGAATTAATGATATCAAAACCAACCTTCACTGCTGGAGTCATAATGTCGAAATCTGAATTTTTAAGGCGCTCTATTAAATCAAGAATAACTGTTCCATTGATAAAAGGCATATCACCTTGCACATTTACTACGTAATTAATTTCGCGAGTATTTGGTAAGGATTGCAATGCTTCATGCACTCTGTCAGTGCCGCTTTCACATTCGGGTTTAGTCATTATTACATTAATATTTTTTTGCTCTAATATATTTTGTATTTCTTTATCATCTGTTGCCACAAAAAGATGTGGAAAATTTAATTGAGCAAGGTTGTTAACAACATGCTCAATCATAATTTTATCGCCAATTTTTGCCAGAGGTTTTTTAGGTAATCTAGTAGAGCCAATACGAGATGGAATGATTACTGCTACATCTGAATATATCACAATTTATACCTCAACACAAAAATAATTCTTGACAGATTATAGTTTTTCTACGATAAAGTAAAGCTATGTTTACTGATTGCAAGACTACTTGAAAGAGTAAAACATACCGATAGACATCCTTAAGTGAGCCCGTAGCTCAGCTGGTAGAGCACTTGACTTTTAATCAGGGTGTCCCGGGTTCGAGCCCCGGCGGGCTCACCAAATTTTTTATTTTCTCTCTATATTCTTCTTTGTTAGCAAATTCTATCATTGTTTTAAATTCAATTTGATTCCTAATCCATGTTACTTGGCGCTTTGCATAATGCCTAGTTTTAAGTTTGATTTTTTCAATAGCATTATTTTTTGTAATATCTCCGTTTATATATGCGATAATTTCTTCTACACCAATAGTTTTAGAAGCTAAACTCCCATTACTTAGAAACTCAAGTGCGGTCTTTACTTCTTTAACACTATCTTCAAAAATTTTTTCTAGTCTGGAGTTGCAATTTGAATATAAAAAATTTCTTTCAGGCATTAAGGCAATAATTTGAAAATTAAAATCTGATAATAATTTTATATTTTTCTTTTGGTGTATAATTATAGAAGAACCAGTTTGCAAGAATATTTCTAAAGCTCTTGAAATTCTTTGCTTGTCATGCATATTAAGAGTTGTTGCGCTTAATGGATCAAGATTTTTTAAAAGATCAAAATAATTTGTACTAGATACTGATGCTTGAATTGTTCTGATGGCTTGCCTTAAATCACTATCAATATTTGGCATTTTACTGAATCCCTGAATTAGAGCATTGATATACATGCCAGTTCCACCTACTAATATTGGTAAATTACCACGATTTGTGATTTCTTTAATTTTTTTTTCTGCAAGATAAGCATATTTCATAACATTGAAATTAGCGTTAAGGTCAAGGAAATTATATAAATGATAAGGCAATTTTGCTTTTAATTCTTCGCTAGGCGATGCATTTAATGTTGATAATCCTTTATATAGCTGCATAGAGTCAGCATTAACGATTTCTCCATCATGTGTTTCTGCCATTAAATGAGCGAGCTCTGTTTTGCCACTAGTTGTTGGGCCACAAATAACAATTATTTTTTTCATTATACTACTTTGATTATTTGTTTATACAATGATATATTCCAGAATGATAAGTTATAACATTAATTGAATTTATGTTTAGAAAAATATTTACAAATAATTTATTTAATTCTGGTTTTTTTTTTCTAACCGGATTAATGATAGCGATTTCTTTGGGATCTTACAATCAAAGCGATCCATCTTTTAATCTGGCGACTGCTAATATTCCACAAAATTGGTTAGGATCATTTGGTGCTCATATCGCCGATCTTCTGTATCAATTTACTGGTTTAGCGGCTGTTTTGGTTCCAATAGTATTTATTGCATGGTCATATCTTATATATATAAATGGTCGATTGGACTGGAAATTGCTAAAATTTCCATCTCTATTAATATCATTATCTTTTGCATCTATTGCTTTAGGCAGTTTAACAATCAATCAATTACCTGCAAATGGTGGCGGTGTTATTGGTATTTATTTTTCTAATTTATTGATCACAGAATTCTCTATAGTTCAAAATATAATTACTCAAATTTCAACTGCTATTGCTTTAATATTCTTAATGATTACTATTGGAATTAGACCGGCTATGTACGTAGATTGGGCAATGAGTATTGTTAATTTTGTAGCTAAGATATTGTCTCCTATTGCATTATTTTTCTCTTTTATTGATTCTAAATCATCAAATTCAAATCAACAAAAATATCATCCTGAACAGCCAATGAGTACTAATAATTTAGGTGCTTTAGATTCTCTAAAATCTTTCTTCTTAGTTGATAAAAATCCAGAAAATATACCAGCTCATGCAATTTTTCTACAAGATGATAAAAGTGAAACTAAGCCTTTGTTTAAAGCTAACTCTTATAATAAAGTAAATACTCCAGCGGATAATCCGGATATCGAGGAAATTACTGCAATATTGCCTTCGACAGATTTGTTGGATCAGGCTAATGAACAAAATATTCACAAACAAACTCCTGATGAACTTGATAGTAAAGCTTCAGAGTTACTTTCGGTGCTTAGCGATTTTGGCGTTAAAGGCAAAATTATTGATATTAAACAAGGTCCTGTTGTCACAATGTATGAGTTTGAACCAGCAGCTGGCACTAAATCTTCACGCGTGATAGGATTATCTGATGATATTGCAAGGTCTTTATCTGCTATTTCTACGCGTATTGCAGTAATTCCTGGCCGTAATGCTTTAGGTATTGAATTACCAAATAAAACTAGGATGTTTTTCCGTTTACGAAAATTAGTTGAAACTGAACAATTTAATGATAAAAATATTATATTACCAATTATCCTTGGTAAAGACCTCGGTGGTAGGGTATTAGTTACAGACCTTGCTAAGATGCCTCATTTGCTTGTGGCAGGAACGACTGGTTCTGGTAAATCTGTGGCAATTAATGCGATGATAATGTCTTTATTATATAGATATACTCCTGCTGAATGTAAAATGATTATGATCGATCCTAAAATGCTTGAATTATCAGCATATGATAATATTCCGCATTTACTGACTCCGGTTGTGACTGAACCAGGCAAAGCTGTGGTGGCATTAAAATGGGCAGTGAAAGAAATGGAGAATAGATATCGCTTAATGTCGCATTTGGGAGTGCGTAATATTGCTAATTTCAACACTAAAATTCTTGAAGCAAAAAAAGAAGGAAAAATTCTTGAGCGCAAAATGCAAACAGGGTTTGATCCTGAAACTGGTAAACCTATTTTTGAATCAGTGCCTATTGAGATGAATAAGATGCCATTTATTGTGGTAATAGTTGATGAAATGGCTGATTTAATGCTTGTTGCTGGTAAAGATATTGAAGGTTCAATTCAAAGGTTGGCTCAAATGGCAAGGGCAGCAGGAATCCATATTATTATGGCAACTCAGAGACCCTCTGTTGATGTTATTACAGGTGTCATAAAAGCGAATTTTCCAAGCAGAATTAGTTTTAAAGTAACATCAAAAATTGATAGTAGAACAATTTTGGGTGAACAGGGTTCAGAACAATTACTTGGCATGGGTGATATGCTTTTTATGGGTAATAGTGCGCGTATTTTGCGTGTGCACGGCCCATTTGTTGATGATAAAGAAGTTGAAAGAGTTACTAATTTCCTTCGTAGTACTGGGGTCCCAGAATATGTATCGGCAGTGACGGAATCTGATGAAGAAAATATTAGCGACAATCAAGATGTATCAGATAGTAACGATATCTATACACAAGCAGTAAATATTGTAAAAATTGAAAGAAAATGTTCGATTAGTTATATTCAAAGATGTTTGAGAATTGGTTATAATAGGGCCGCCAATCTTGTGGATGAAATGGAAAAAAATGGTGTGCTCTCCGCACCTAATCACTCAGGGAAAAGGGAGATATTATTACCAGAAGATTAACTTATTAATATAATTATGTGCTTTTATTATTAATCTAAGTATGATAGAATAGCAGCAATATCTGACTTGAAAGTTTAAATTGTGAGAGGTGTTGATGTCTAATAATTCTAATTTTGAAATTGGTGAAAGAGTAGTTTATCCGTCTCATGGAGTTGGTGAAATTACTGAAATTGAAATACAAAATATTGCTGATACAAAATTTGAAGTATATGTAATTTCTTTTCCTCAAGATAAGATGACCCTTAGGGTTCCAGTTAATAGGGCGATAGAATCTGGTTTAAGAAAATTAGTAGATAAAAACGATGTTACAGAAGTTTATGATATTTTGCAGAGCAAACCAAAACGCGGCAATAAAATGTGGAGCAGACGTGCTCAAGAATATGAGGCAAAAATAAATTCTGGTGAAATATTAGCTATTGCTGAAGTGGTACGTGATTTATACAAAAATATTGACAATGATCGTTCATATAGTGAAAGAACTATTTATGAAACAGCTTTAAATCGTCTTGTTGCTGAAATTGCTATTCTAGAAAAGCTTTCTGAAGCAGATAGTTCTGAAAAGATAATAGACATGTTGCGTGAGAAATTAGTAGCTGCGTAATTATAAGCATCTTTGAAGGGATAAGAAGTTTTAATAAACCGATCATGCACAAAATTTTTAATAAATCTATTTTTATTTTCTTTTTTTGTATTTTTCTAATGTCTATGACGGCTTTAGAACTCAATAAATTTGGGGCTGTAAATATTTTTGGTGAAATTTTTCCAGCACTTGATGTAATTTTAATTTACTATTTTTCGACACATAAATCAGTACATTACTGGTTTTTATTTCTCGTTGGCATTTTAATAGATCAGCTTTATAATTTGCCAATTGGTCTTAGTTCTTTGGTATTTATAATAGCTAATTTCAGTTTTTTAAATTTTAATAGATGGTTTATCTTAAAAGATTATATTACCAATCTTTGGGTCTTTTGTTTTTATAGTTTTGTTGTTATATTTTTTAGATATTTGATATTCCTTATGAAACATAATTATGATTTTTTTAATATATCAATTTATTTTTGTTATTTAACAACTATTTTATGCTATCCAATAGTGAAATATTTTTTAGATTTTGGAATTACTACAAAATTAAGCTAATAATTTTTACCCATCATAATGCTAGATAATGATACCATCAGAGGACAGTTAATTTCGAGGCGTACTTTTATTATTGGCGCTGGAAAGCTAGGTTTATTATTTTTGCTTGCTGGTCGAATGTTTTATATGCAATTTATTAAAAAAGATGAATATAAAACACTATCTGATAAAAATCGTATTAAAATGATTATTATAGCACCTGCAAGGGGGCAAATTTATGATCGTAATATGAAGTTGATTGCTAAAAATAATACTTGTTTTAGATTATTACTTGATAAAAATATTAGTAATAATTTTAGCAAAGAAATAAAATTGATTGCTAAATTTCTGGAATTGGATGAAAAACAAATTAAAGAAGTAACTAAAAGAGCTAAATTTGGCACAAGGCGTATAGCTTCAATTATTATAGATTGTTTGAGTTGGGAGCAAGTATCCGCTATAGAAGAACAAAAAGAAACATTAAAATCAATTTTTGTTGATACTGGTTATATTAGATTTTACAAATATTCAGACTCACTAACTCATTTACTTGGTTATATGGGTAAAATTAGCAAGGATGAACAAATAAGTCATAGATCTGTAGATAGTAGTTTTCGCGTTGGTAAGAATGGCATAGAGAAATTTTATGAAGCTAAATTAAGAGGTGATTTTGGTCACAAACAAATAGAAGTCAATGCTCACGGTTCTTATATCAGAGAGGTTTTAAGCCAGCCCAGCGTTGCAGGTAGTGATTTACAATTAAACATTGATGCTGATTTACAAGAATATGTATTATCTTGCCTTGATGTACGTGGTTCTAGCGCTATTGTAATGGATTGTGAGGATGGTAGCATCTTAAATCTTAGTTCTAGCCCTTCATATGATGCAAATAAATTTTATATTTTATCAAATGAATATTGGAGTAGTTTAATTAAAAACCCTTATAAACCACTCTTAAATAAGGCTGTTTGCAGTCTCTATGCACCTGGTTCAATATTTAAGTTAATTACTATTTTAGCAGCTTTAGAAGCAAGAATTGATCCTACATATAAAGTATATTGTGATGGTAGTTCAATAATTGGCACTAATAGTTTTAGATGTGCAAGCAGAAGAGGTCATGGCTTCCTCGATATGCAAAATGCTATAAAATATTCATGTAATATCTATATATATCAGATAGCAAAAATGATAGGACCGGAGATCATTATCAATACAGCAAAGAAATTTGGTTTTGGTCAAGTAACAAATATAGATTTTCCTAGCGAATTAAAAGGTTTTGTCCCGAATCTTGAATGGAAGCTTAAAAAAACAAAAAGCAAATGGTCATTAGGAGATACTTTTAATTTGGCAATTGGACAAGGCTTTTTACTCTCAACTCCGCTGCAACTTGCAAGATTTATTACAGCTATAGCTAGCGATGGTAAGTTATTTACTCCTAAAATTGTAAAATCACCAAGCAAGTATAGTCAAGTTGAAATAGATAAGGATCATTTGAATTTTCTTAAAACATCATTATATAAAACTATAAATAATATTGGTGGGACTGGTTATTCTGGTAGATTACGCTATAATGATATAAAAATGGCGGGTAAAACCGGTACAGCTCAGGTTGTTGCCAAAAAAAATAGGACAGATGATTTAAGTAAAACTAATGTTGCTTGGTATAGGAGGAATCACTCAATTTTCACTGGTTATGCTCCTTATGATAAACCAAAATATTCTGTTACGGTTTATTATGATCATGGCGGTGATGGTGGTAGATCTGCTGCACCTATTGCAAAAAAAATAATGGAGAAGGTGTTTGGCTAAATTTAAAAAATTTTCAATTATAGGTGGTGGTAGCTGGGGTAGCGCTATTGCTTGCCATGTTGCTAGAATTCATAACTTAGTAAAATTATATTCAAGATCAGAAAATGTTAAAGCTGAAATTAATACTCAACATACTAATAATAAATATCTTGGTTCCATTAAATTACCAAAAAATATTAGAGCAACTTGTGAGCTACAAGATATTATAGATAGTGATATTATTTTTATTGTTGTGCCTTCGATTGGATTTGAAGAACTTTTAGATGAATTAAAACTTCTTCACCCCCCTAGGGATACTATTTTTTTGATAGCAAGTAAAGGGGTTAGTACAAAACCGGTAAAATTATTCTCCGAATTATTTCAAAGTAAATTTGATAATCAATTTGCTTTTTTTTCTGGACCCAATCTTGCTAATGAGGTTGCAAGTGGAAAATTTGCTACTGCGACAATTTCATCAGTTGATATTAAATTAGCTAAAGAATTAGCTCTTATTTTGGAGAGTCCAAATTTTGAAGTAGCAACAAGTAATGATGTAATTACAATACAGATTGCTTCCTTGATTAAAAATATTATTGCAATAGAAAGCGGGATCTTAGCAGCATCAAATGCTGGTGAAAATGCCAGGGCTTGGCTTGTAACAAAAGCATTGCAAGAAATTTGGTATATTTCCAAAATCCTTGGTGGTAAACAAGAAACATTGATTAATGCAGCTGTTGTTGGTGACTTAATTCTAACTAGTTATTCTAGGGTTTCACGAAATACTAAATTTGGTTTTGAACTATATAATAATAATTATTCCACAAATTTTATTCAAGAATACCCTAATTTAGTTGAAGGATTAAAAGCAGCTAGAGCGTTACAAGAATTATTGCTAAAATATAAAATAGATTTAGCAAAATTACCAATATTAAATTCAATAATCAAAAAGTTATGAAAAAAGAGAAAAAATCAATAAAATTGAGAAGAAAAAATTATGTGTTAATGGGGCTAGTTTTGCTATTTATTTTGCTGATATATTTAGTAACAATAGTAAAATTGTCAGGTTAGCGTAATGCCCCAAAAACAGGATCAGTTGCTGGCGGAGTTTAAATTATCGGTAAGCTAAAGGTGGAGAATGATTTTTTGTTTTACCTTCTCTCCATAACGAATATTAGATACAATTTGAACAGAAATACGATTTTCTCCTTTTTTCTACGGCACACCACAGACTATTATAACAGACTCCTAAAAAATTTAGTTGATATTATATAAACTAATTAATGATGAAAGATTATGTTGTACATAATCAATTCTTATATCATGATAGTCTATAGCTCCGCGAAATCCTCCATATGCTTTTTGCGCATCATATACGTACATTGTAGTTAATTCGTTATACTGAGTGCGCAGTTGAAACATAATACTGCGTTTTGCATATTGCAGAACTTCATTGGCAAACTCAGAGACATTACCAAAATCCCGCAATAATTTATAAGCAGCAAGCAGCCCCTCACTTCTTGTAGCTGCCTGAGTTGAACTTGGCATATTTTTTCTATTATTATGCGCGCCGATATAATCTGGATATTCTGATTTCAAAATCTGGCGATGCATTATTGCTCTACAAATTCTAATAGTTTGATCAATATAAATTTGATGAGGGGTAATGCGATGCAATTCATTCAAACCATATAATAGCCAATGATCATGCTCTAATTTTAGTTCATCAATTCCTTTATCCCTTTGTAAAATCATCCAATGCGCAATGTTATTTGCAACATTTAGCCATTTATCTTCGCCAAGTAAATTATAAGACATAGCCAGGCCATATATTACTTCACCTGGATAATAAGGACATTTTTTAGTTGAATAGCTGCCATCATGATAGCGTTGCTTGTGTCCCTTAAAGTCACCATTATTTTTGGTTTGTGTTAAAATCCAATTACATATCTGCGTTAGTAATGTTTTATCACGATAATCATCTGTTACTTTAATATATTTTGCCAAACTAAGCGCAGCTAAACCATTACCGCCAAGTTTAACGAGCCCGCGATCTGAAAAACAAATAGTATTTTGATCTTCTAAACCTTTAAAAGCAAATAATTTCATATATTCCAAAGCTTTTTTCAAAATAGGCAGACATGTTTTATCTTTAGTAAATTCTAAATATTCAGCCAAAGCAAATGATGTGCCAGCATGTCTTAGGAAATTATAGTCTCTGACAACAAAATTAGTATCAACTCTATATTGGTACTCATAACGACCATTTGGCATAATTGCTCTTAGCAAATATTTACCAGCTATTTCAATGGATTTGTATAAATCTTGTTTTGTTACATCATGATAAAGATATTGGCCCCGGAATATTGGAGTTAAAACATTATTTGTTAATATAAAACCTTTGGTTTTAAAAATATAAGCATAAAATTTCTGATTTAACCATAAAGTGACGAATTTTTGTACTTCTGTTGGGTTTTTTTCTAAATAATTTTTTACTCTATTGGGTAACAATTTGAATTCTTCACTCCAAATGCGATTAAAAGCCATTTCTTCTGGCAGCAATGCTAGGTCAAATTTTTGTTCAAATGCTATTCCTTCAATAGCTGGTTTAAAGATATATTGCGAATTTTTATGATATTGTTTTTTGACCTTAACTGAACTTACTAAGTCAATTTTAATTATTAAAGTAGCGTCACTACAATCAAAACGTTTTTGTGTTTTTTTAAAAGCTGACTCAAAAGCTGCTAGTATTCCGACCGCTGAACCGTGAAAAACAGTAGCAGAAATAGGGAATTTGGCGATACTAATGAATATAATTCTGGGGTATTTATCCTTGATTGATAAATTATCTGGATTAAATTTATTTAACCTAAAGGAACTAGCTACTAATTGTTCAAAAATCTTAAAATTATCCTCACTAATAATATGATTTTCATCAATATCATCGAACCAAATTTCCTTTTTTTTCATAAATTTGCCGTTTTAATTTATAACATAAGTAAATGAAATATTAAATCATAAGAAAAGTCTATAATCCAACTCTATTATCTTTGAATCTTAAAGATTTTAGTGTTATGTTTGTTATATACTAATTTGGATAATTATTGTGAAGATATGATAGATCAAGCGGTTGATATATTTGAAAAATTTTCTTTATGACAAAAAAAACTATTGCTATATACCCAGGTACTTTTGATCCGATAACAAATGGTCATGCTGATATAATTGTAAGAGCTAGTAAAATTGTAGATAATCTTATTTTGGCGGTTTCAGCATCTAAAAATAAAAAACCCATTTTTTCAATTGATGAAAGAGTGGCACTTGCGCAAACTTATCTTGAGAAATATCATATTGCTAATAATGTTAAGGTAATGCGATTTGAAGGATTGCTTGTAAATTTTGCAAGTCAAAACGGTGCAAATTTAATCATCCGCGGGCTCAGAGCAATATCTGATTTTGAATATGAATTTCAAATGGCTTGTATGAATTCTAAATTAAAAGACGGTATAGAGACTTTATTTTTACCAGCATCTGAGAAAAATCAATTTATTTCATCAAGATTGGTAAAAGAAATTGCTTATCTTGGTGGAGATATTTCCTCTTTCGTAATTCCAGAAATTAAGCACAAAGTGCTAGAATATTATAGAAAATAATTACTATTTGTTATATATTGAGATCTAATTCTACTTAATATTAATGATTAAAATAATGAAAAATAATATAATTCTTATCTTTTTGGCTTTTTTTCTGAGCGCATGTGCTACAGCAAAAGTAGCTGCTCCCATAGAATATCATCATAATGACAAAAATTTTAGCAGATCTAGTGAGAGCACTATGCCGGTTATATATGGCAATGATGACATTATAGAAAATGTAAATATAGAAGATTATTATGAGGAAGATTCTGAGCTTATTACGCCAGCAATAGTTAATGATGATGAAAATTATATTATGCCAAACAGAATAATCAAATCATCTGATAAAATTTCAGAAAATATTGAAACTATAATCCAAGATGAACCTAAGAAAAAAATTCAGGAAATAGAATTTGATTATATAAAACCAGTTAATGGTAAGGTAATAGTAAAATTTGGTCAAAGAACAAAGCACGGTATAAATAAAGGAATAAATATTGCAGCCCCTGAGGGCTCTCAAGTAATCAGCTCTGCAAGTGGCAAAGTAATTTATGCTGACTATGATGCTATATTTGGTAATTTAGTTATTGTGAAATCAGATATTAATAATACTATTATCTCATATTCTCACCTTAAAAATGTTCAAGTAAAAAAAGGTGCTAGAATTAAACAGAGCGAAATCATTGGATATGTTGGTATTTCAGGCAAAGTCAATAGGCCTCAATTGCATTTTGCTATCAGAGAGG
The DNA here is from genome assembly GCA_964352655.1 of uncultured Rickettsiaceae bacterium. Classification (GTDB taxonomy): domain Bacteria; phylum Pseudomonadota; class Alphaproteobacteria; order Rickettsiales; family Rickettsiaceae; genus Megaera. The sequence continues at coordinate 7,819 of CAYGSI010000017.1, read as the reverse complement.
GTAAGAAAGCTTTAGACCCATTAATGTTAATCCAATACTAACATAAATCTCCCGAGGATTATATCTTTATATTTTTTAGCTTATCCCTAATATTCTTTACATGTATTTGCAAAATTTCTAACTTATAAGTTACCATTTCATGGCCCCAAACTGGATTAGGAAAACATATATCTTTATTATATCTAGCTACTATATGATAATGCATTTGTCGAACTTTATTACCTAATGTTGCAATATTTAATTTATCCGGTGTAAATAAATTTTGCATAACTTTAGCTACTTTAAAAATTTCTGCATTTAATAGCTGATATTGCTCTCCTGACAAATCAGTAATCTCGACTATATCAGTTAATCTTGGAATCACCAAAACCCACGGAAAATGGCAATTATTGATTATTCTAACCTGTGATAATTCAAGATCTAAAACAAATTCACTATCTTTTTCAATAGTTGCATCAATTTTAAAAAGCATAATTTTTGTATAAAATTTTTTTAAATAAAACAAAGAGCGATATAAATATCAAGTTGCTCTATATGGTGTATAAGTAAAAAATACTGGTAAACACGGCTTAAAAACAACTGTAAATAAAAATTTTTATTACTAATTTAAAACTTTTTATCTTTTTATTTAATTTATTTTTTTAGCTAGTCATAATTGATTTCTAATGAAAATAATAAGTGTAGTCAATTTATTTAAACTGTTTTTATGCTTAATTTACGTGAATTTTTCAATAAATTTATTAAAAAACCTGATTTTAAAAAACTTCAGGTTGGTGAAGTCGAAGATAAATCTAAAGATGTAGAAACACAAAAAGCTAGTACCGATTCCGTTAAAAAATTCAAAAATTGGTATGAAGAACGTTATGATAACATAATGGTGCAGCGTAATTTACTGTTCATTTTATTACTAATGCTTTTGGCGTTATGTATTATTTCAGTTGCTGTTGTTGCTTATGTAATAAATACTAAGCGTTTTGATCCTTTTGTAATACAGATTGATGATACTACGGGAATGGCAAAAATTGTAAATCCAGTAAGTTCATCTGTTTTAAGTGGGAACGAGGCTTTAGCACAATATTTCATTAAAAAATATGTTATTGCTCGCGAAACTTATAATCCGGTAGATTTTGAAAAAGAAGCTATGAAGACGGTAAGGCTGCTTTCATCAAATTCAATATATTGGAACTATGTTGGCTATTTAAAAAATGATTTGGTAAATCCTGTTGTTAAATATGGTCAAAAAAATACAACATATTTACTGGTTAAATCTTGGTCTAAATTGACCGAAAAAAAATATATGTTTAGATTTTCTATTAACGAAACAGATGGCAATAGAAAAATTTTTAATAAAATTGCTGTTGTTGAGTTTGATTATTTGCCGATGGAACTTACAGAAAGTGACAGAGACATTAATCCAGTAGGTTTTCAAGTAACAGGTTATAGGGTAGATGATGATAATAGCTAGGTTAATAATTATAATATCAGTATTTTTTTCTCAAATAACAAATAGTGCTGCATATAATCAGATTGATGATATTGCGCTTACTACAGATAGTAGAATTAAAACTTATGTATATAGCCCTAATGAGGTTTATTTACTTGTGCTTCATTATGGTTTTCAGTCCCATATTGAATTTGCTAAAAGTGAAACAATAACTACAATCACAGTTGGTGATTCATTTGCTTGGAAATTTACACCTCTTGGCAATAAATTATTTATAAAACCGCTAGAGAAAAATATTAGAACAAATATGACCATTATTACTAATAAACGTACATATCAATTTGATATTGTTGCAAAAGAACTAATAGAAGGGGAAGACAAAGATTTAGTATATGTAGTTAGATTTCAGTATCCAAGAAGAGTTAGGTAACTTATGTCTAAAGAGAATAATAAAGAAAAACACAAGCAAGATGATGATTTAGAGCTACCAGAAGTTGAACAAGAACTTTCAAAAGTTGCAAGTAACCCAAAACAAAATATGTTAATTTTGGGTGGCATGATCGTTGTCTTTGCTTATTTGTTTTTCAGTTTTTTTATTAGTACTGATGACAAAAAAACAGATTTTACTCCGATGCCAAATGATGTCACTAAACCAGCTATAGTGTCTGCAGATGCTGATATACCTTCTATTCCTACTTTACCTTCACCGCCAAAATTAGAAGATCCAACACCGCCGCCACCGCCAGTAGCAGCACCTGATTTAGCAGAAACTCCGCCCGCTGATATAGGTACAGATCCAGCTCTTCCAGATGGCGCTTCTAGTGATTTATTACCACCAGGTGATCCATCACTTCCTTTTAATCCTGCATTATCACGCGGGAATGAAGCAAATAAAAGGACAGAGGCAAAAAGAAAATCTGCAATTATGTTAATATCAGGAAAAGCACCAGCAAAAACAGCAGAGCAACTTGAGCAAGAAGCTGATTTTAAATATAGAGGCAATATGAATTTACTCCTTGGTAGGGGGAAAATGATTGATGCAATTATTGAATCTGCAATCAATAGTGATTTTGGTGGAGAAATTAGAGGTATTATAAGCAGAGATGTTTATTCAGAATGGGGAAAAAATATTCTAATCCCTAAAGGTTCAAGGGTTTTTGGGTCTTACACTGCTGGTATTAGTGGAGCCATTGGCAGAGTCGCAATTGAGTGGAGTAGAATAGATTTAATTACCGGATATAGTATAAATTTAAATGGCACGGGTACTGATAATTTAGGGCGAAAAGGCTTGCAAGGTAGAGTAGATAATAAATTCAAAGAGCGTTTTGGCAACGCAATTCTACAATCAGCATTTAATATAACTCTTGCTAATGCAATTGACAAAATAGTAGTACCAATAGATAATTCGCAAGAAGCAGCGGTACAAACTACAGCAGCCTCTTCTGCTGCCAACGCTGCAAATGTTATTTTTGCACAATCTGGTGTTTCTTCCGCCCAAAAATTTGCTCAAATTTGTGCTACTGTACCAAATTCAATTACAGATAAAACATCAACTTTATTTACCTCAATTAATAGTGCTTGTACAACAATACCTGCTCAACAAGCTAGCGATGATGAAAAATTAGCATCCCTTATGAGCATTATTACTTCAACATCTAATACAGCAGCGCAAGAAAGTTCTACAGCTATTGAACCTTCAAAAGCACAGGCAGCTGCAGAGCAAGCATTTACAGATATTACAGATGTTGCAAAAGAATTGTTAGAGAGACAAAATTTAGAGCCAACTGTTACTCTAGACCAAGGAACTCGAATTAAAATTTATGTGAATAAAGACTATAATTTTCCAAAAAAAGCCTTAAGAAGAGTAACAAAATGAGTGATTTTGCAGCGTTAGAGACTTATCTTTTACCCTTCAAAAATATTTTTGCAGAAGAAGGTGTAAATGAATTGATGGTTAATAAACCAGGAGAAGCTTGGATTGAAAAAGCTGGTGATCTTCGGTTAGAGCAAATCCCAGAAATAGATATTGACCATTTACTTGGGCTTGGTAGACTAATTGCACAATCAACTGATCAGGTTATTTCTGAAGAATATCCATTATTATCAGCTACGCTGCCAAATGGTTACCGTGTACAGGTAGTTTTTCCCCCAGCGCTTGAACCTAATTTAGTTGCTTTTTCGATAAGAAAAGGAACTGGTGTGCATCTTACTTTAGATCAATATGCAGAAAAAGGTGCTTTTGATAATACTGCAATTAAAGAACAAGTTGATGAAAATAATATTATCTTACGTAAATATTTAAAAGCAAATAAAATTAAAGAATTTATTAGACATGCAGTACGCTGTAAAAAAAATATTATTATCAGTGGCGGCACATCTACTGGTAAAACAACTTTTACTAATGCTGCCCTTGGTGAGATACCAACTAATGAACGGCTAATTACCGTTGAAGATGCACGTGAAGTAATGTTGCACGTACATCCAAATAAAGTGCATTTACTTGCTTCAAAAGGTGGTCAGGGCCGAGCTAAGGTTACTACGCAAGATTTAATCGAGGCTTGTCTGCGTTTAAGACCAGATAGGATAATTGTTGGTGAATTACGCGGGAAAGAGGCTTTTAGTTTTTTAAGAGCAATTAATACTGGTCATCCTGGTTCTATTTCCACTTTACATGCTGACGCTCCTTCGATGGCTCTTGAACAACTTAAGCTGATGGTAATGCAGGCTGGGCTTGGTATGCCGCCTGAGGAAGTTAAAAAATATATACTTGCTGTCGTTGATATTGTTGTACAATTAAGAAGAGGTGAAGGTGGCAAGCGTTATGTTTCTGAAATTTATTTCAAACATATGGAGGAAAAATAAATGGAATTTAGGATGATCTTAAGGAAAGCCAGGACTATATTTGGTCACCTAATAATCCATCCTTTCGTATTATATTGCACTGCCTGGATTAGTGGTTTTTTTGTGGCATTATCAACTAATGAATTTCATTTAATTGGCATTGATTCCCAAGCTATATTTATAGCTTATAAATGGTTTTATTGGTTGATGAGCGTTTGGTCGAGACTAAGTTTTGAAGCTTATGGCTATTTAAAAATTAAACTTATTTTATCGCTTATTGTGCCTTTTTTAATTGTCATATCTTATTACATTAGGAATTTTAATCGTATTAAATCTCTTGAATTTTTTATACCCAAACAATCAGTTTATGGTGCTGCTGACTGGGCTTCACAGACTGATATAGAAAGAGCAAATTTACGTGCAAAACATGGTATGTTGTTAGGCCAAGATAATGTTGGCTATTATGTTGCTGATGGTTTTCAACATGCTTTATTATTTGCGCCAACAGGCTCTGGTAAAGGTGTTGGTTTTGTTATTCCAAATTTACTGTTTTGGGATCATTCAGTTATTGTACATGATATTAAACTTGAAAATCATATGCTCACTAGCGGCTGGCGAGCTAAAACGGGACAAAAAGTATTTGTCTGGGAGCCATCTAATCCTGATGGCATAACGCATTGTTATAATCCAATTGACTGGGTCAGTAGCAAACCTGGCCAGATGGTTGATGATGTACAAAAAATCTCTAATCTGATTATGCCTGAAAAAGATTTTTGGAATAATGAAGCTAGAAGTTTATTCCTTGGAATAGTGCTATATTTAATTGCTGATCCAACCAAGACCAAATCTTTTGGTCAGGTTGTCAGAACTATGCGCAGCGATGATGTAGTGTATAATTTAGCTGTAGTACTTGATACTTTAGGAGATGCTATCCACCCGGTAGCTTATATGAATATTGCTGCTTTCCTTCAAAAAGCAGATAAGGAGCGCTCTGGTGTTATTTCGACCATGAATTCATCACTTGAACTTTGGGCTAACCCTTTAATTGATGCTGCAACTGCTTCATCTGATTTTAATATTATGGAGATGAAAAAAATTAGAACGACAGTATTTGTAGGTTTAACTCCTGATAATATTCAGCGTTTACAAAAATTAATGCAGGTATTTTATCAGCAAGCTACGGAATTTTTAAGTCGTAAAATACCAAAAGTAAAAGAAGAACCATATGGTGTTATGTTTTTAATGGATGAATTTCCAACCCTTGGTAAAATGGATCAATTCAAAGCTGGCATAGCTTACCTTCGTGGCTATAGAGTACGCTTATTTCTAATAGTCCAAGATACTCAGCAATTGAAAGGAACCTATGAAGATGCAGGTATGAATTCGTTCTTATCAAATTCAACTTTTCGTATTACCTTTGCTGCAAATAACTACGAAACTGCTAATTTGATTTCACAATTATGTGGTAATAAAACTGTTGAACAAACTTCCTATAATAAGCCTTTATTTTTTGATTTGAATATTTCAACTAGAACTCAAAGCGTTTCAAAAGTACAGCGTGCTTTATTATTACCACAAGAAGTTATTCAATTACCAAGAGATGATCAAATAGTATTAATTGAGTCTTTTCCTCCTATTAAATCAAAAAAAATCAAATATTATGAAGATAAATTTTTTACCAAAAGATTATTACCACCAACTTTTGTACCAACTCAGGAACCTTACGACCCTAGAAAAGGGGATGTTGAAATAAAACCGGTTGAAGAAAATAGCGAAGCCGAATGATTAATAAAATTATAGAATGTTTTGTTACTGTATTATATGTGGGGAAAATTAGATTTGCTCCAGGTAGCTTTGGATCTTTAGTCGCATTTCCACTTGCATATTCCTTGATGTATTTAATTTTAAAATATGAAATTATTTTCCATTTTGCAGGTTTGAGTCAGCCTGAATTAATCTCTTTAAACATTTTTATAATTGAAATTATAGTTATTCTGATTCTCTTTATATTAGGAATTTATACATCATCTATTTATGTTAAGGTGACTAAACGCAAAGACCCTAAAGAAGTTGTGATCGATGAAGTAGTAGGACAGATGTTAACCATAATATTATGCTCTTTTTCTGTAATTTTTGTCCAAGCTTCAAATTTATCGCAAAACTTAGACAATACCACCATTAATTTAATATTTTTATTCCTATTACCATTTGTTTTATTTAGACTGTTTGACATATTTAAACCCTGGCCTATAATCTGGATTGATAAAAATATCAGTGGTGGTTTTGGTATAATGATAGATGACATTATTGCTGCAATTTTTGCAACTGTTATGCAATATGTTATTATTTTCCTTATTTTAGATTTTATTTAAAAATCTAAGTAAAATTTTGTTAAATTTAAAATATATTTGCTATGTATCCAATTGTTAGATTAAGAAGAAATAGAAGAACTCCTTGGCTCCGTGATCTTACTGCTGAATCTACACTTAGACCAGAAAATTTAATCTTACCAATTTTTGTTGTTGAAGGTGAAAATCAGCGGCAAGAAATTAAGTCAATGCCAGGAGTTTTTAGACAATCAATAGATCAAGTGATAATTACTGCTCAAGAAGCAGAAAAAAGGGGAATAAAAGCAATTGCTATATTTCCTTGCATTGGTGAAGATTTAAAATCTGATGACGCTGATGAAGCTTACAATCTTGATAATCTTGTTTGCAAAACTATTAGGACTTTAAAAAATAAAGGTTTAAATATTGGTATTATATGTGATGTTGCTTTAGATCCTTACACTATTAGTGGTCATGATGGTATTTTAGTTGAAGGTGATGTTGATAATGACAAGACTGTAGAAGCTTTATCAAATCAAGCTCTCGTTCTTGCAAAAGCTGGGGCTGATATTATAGCACCTTCTGATATGATGGATGGCAGAATAATGGTTATTAGAGAAATCCTTGATGAAGATGGTTTTATTAATGTGAATATTTTAGCATATGCTGCTAAGTATAATTCAGCATTTTATGGTCCTTTTAGAGATGTGGTACAAAATAATAAGAAGGAATATTTATGCAAAGCCACTTACCAAATGGATATGCGTAATATCAAGGAAGCTATGCGTGAAATAGAACAAGATTTAAGTGAAGGTGCAGATATGGTAATGGTAAAACCTGGAATGCCATATTTAGATGTTATTTCTCATGCAGCTGAAAGATTTGATGCACATGTTTTTGCTTATCAAGTTAGCGGTGAATATTCAATGATAAAGTTTGCTGCTAAAGCGGGAAGCTTTAATTGGGAAAAAGCTATATTTGAATCTTTAATTGCCTTTAAAAGAGCTGGTGCGTCAGGAATTTTTTCTTATGCTGCTATGGAAGTAGCAGAAATGCTAAATTAGATATCACCTAATTTTTAATTTGAGTGCTTTATATCTCCGCCATAAATGACCGAGTTTTACAACACCTTGGAGTAAAAGAAAAGGTAAGTAGTCCATCCGTCAAAATTGCTCATAAACTTTGAGCAAGACAAATTTTTATGCAA
>CAYGSI010000016.1:0-27137 GCA_964352655.1 uncultured Rickettsiaceae bacterium | reverse complement strand
GCATAAAAATTTGTCTTGCTCAAAGTTTATGAGCAATTTTGACGGATGGACTAAACCATCAACATTCCGCCATTAACATGCAAAGTTTGACCTGTTATGTATGATGACTCCTTACTTGCTAAAAAAGCTACCATATTTGCAATATCTTCAGGCATACCAAGCCTCTTTAATGGTATTTTTTGCATTATAGCATCTTTTTGTGCATCAGTTAAGGCATCAGTCATATTTGAAGCAATAAATCCAGGAGCTACGGCATTAATAGTAATGCCACGAGTTGCCACCTCATAAGCCAAAGATTTTGTCATACCTATTAATCCAGCCTTAGAAGCGCAATAATTAGACTGACCAGGATTACCAGCAACAGCAACAACAGAAGATATATTAATTATTCTACCATATCTATTCCGCATCATTTTTTTAATTGCCTCACGGTTTAAAGCAAAATTTGCTCGTAGATTCACATCCAGAACTGCAGAAAAATCCTCATCCTTCATTTTTATGGCAAGTGTATCTTTAGTAATACCTGCATTACAGACCATAATATCAATTTTATCTATCTCACTAAGTAATTTTTCTACGGCTTCTATATTCCTTAAATTACAAACTTTTATGGTATAATTTTCCCCAAGCTCTGAGGCAAGAGCTTCCAATTTTTCTGCGTTGCTACCACTTATATAAACATGTGCTCCTAAAGCATGTAATTTTTTAGTAATAGCATTGCCTATTCCACCACTTGACCCAGTAACAAAAGCAGTATGTCCTGTTAAATCTATCATTTTTGCTCTCAAACTTTATTTATTAATTTGTTTCGCTATTAGTTTCTTCCTGCGCTTCATTGTTTATAAGAAAACCAGCGCCGCTGTCAAGTAATTTAGCTTTTATTTGTTGCGATAATTTTTCAGCTATTTCAGGATTATCGCGCATATATTGTTTTGCATTTTCCCTACCTTGTCCGATTCTGACATCACCATGTGAAAACCAAGCACCAGATTTTTCAATAAACTCATATTTGACACCTAAATCAATAATTTCACCTTCCATAGAAATACCGCGACCATAGACAATATCAAAATCAACAGTTTTAAATGGTGGAGCTACCTTATTCTTCACAATTTTAACTCTTGTTTGATTACCAACTACATCCTCTTTATCTTTTATCGCACCAATGCGTCTTATATCCATTCTTACCGAAGCATAAAATTTCAAGGCATTACCACCAGTCGTAGTTTCAGGATTACCAAACATAACGCCAATTTTCATTCTTATCTGATTAATAAAAATAACTATGCAATTAGTTCGTGAAATTGATGAAGTTAATTTACGTAATGCCTGACTCATAAGCCTTGCCTGTAAACCCATATGAGAATCACCCATTTCACCGTCAATTTCAGCTTTTGGTGTTAGAGCCGCAACACTATCAACTACTAATAAATCAATCGCACCAGAACGAACTAAAGTATCAGCAATTTCTAAAGCTTGTTCACCATTATCTGGTTGAGATATTATTAAATCATCAATATTTACGCCTAATTTTTTAGCATAAACTGGATCAAGAGCATGCTCAGCATCGACAAAAGCACATATCCCACCTTTTTTTTGAGCCTCAGCCACGCAATGTAATGTTAAAGTAGTTTTACCAGAACTTTCAGGACCAAAAATCTCAATTATTCTTCCCTTAGGAATACCACCAATACCAAGCGCAACATCAAGGCCTATTGAACCCGTAGAGATTGATTCAACGTTCATTCCTTGGCGTGCACCTAGTTTCATTACAGAACCCTTACCATAGTTTTTTTCAATCTGGCTTAGAGCTGACGCCAATGCACTTTCTTTATCCATATTATTTACCTACATTTATTTTAAGATGTATTTTTAAGTTATATTGGTGATTTAAAATAAAATCCAGACAAATCTTGAAAAATGTACAATTATTTTTTACAAAGATTATATCTTCGCTAATCCTTATTGCAGAATTATTTTATAAATCTATCAATTCCTTAGCAGCAGCAAGAGATTGATCAGTAATTTTCTTACCTGATATCATTCTAGCGACCTCGCTTGATCTTGCCTCTAGGTTTAAACTCATAACATCGACCGATGTTGTTTTATCATGTTGTGTTTTTTGTACCAATATATGTTGATCCGCCTTACCTGCCACTTGAGGTTGATGAGTAATAACAATAACTTGTGCTACTTTGCTTAATAATTTTAACCTTTGACCAATTGAATCAGCTACGCTACCGCTAATTCCTACATCTATTTCATCAAATATAATTACAGGTTTGATATATTTATCAAAAAGTGCTGCTCTAAGAGCTAACATAAATCTTGACAATTCGCCTCCTGAAGCAATTTTATCGATTGGTGCTTTAGGCATGCCAGGGTTAGTTGAAGCAATGAATCTTACTTGATCAATACCATTTGCGCTGGCAAAATCTTCAGAGGATATAACTTCTGTGATAAACATGGCTTTTTTCATATCAACCATCTTGAGCTCTTCCATCACTTTAAATTCAAGTTCTTTGGCAGCTTCAGCTCTTTGATCAGATAAAATTTTTGCATGTTTCATATATTCAGTTTTCAACTGATCTAGTTTATTATTTAAATTGTCAACATTATGTAGCTTTGCTTGTAATTGAGTTAGCTTGTTTTTGCTATTTGCAATAAATTTCTCAAGCTCAAAAATAGTTACTCCATGTTTTCTTGCTATTGACCTTATAGCATACAAACGATCCTCGACATTCGCTAAATTATGCTCTGGAAAATCAAAATCATATAAAATTTGATTTAAAATCGTTTTACTATCTTCAATTTTATCATATATTTCATCAAAATATTTATGTACTTCATTATATAATTCGATATTTTCTGATTTGCTAATATTTCGCTGAGATTTTGCTATAATTGAGCCAATATTACTATTATCAATATTTTGTACAATATCATTTATCAATTTTATCTCTTTCTCTCTTGTTTGTAGCTGTTTTTTTATTATTGATAATTCTTCTTCTTCATTCTCTTGAATATTTAGATCCTCAAATTCTTGGCAAATATGTGTAAGATATTCTATTTCTTCTATAATTTGTTTTTTTTCTAAATTAGTTTTTTCAAGCTCTTTTTTTACTGCTTGCCATGATTTATATAAGTTGAGCACTTCTAAACGTAACTCATCATTACCAGAAAATTGATCCAAAATTGCAAAATGTGAAGCAACATTCAGCAACGAAGTATGGTTATGTTGCCCCTGCAATTCGAGTAAGTAATCAAATAAATTAGCAACAATTTTTTGACTAACTAGCTGATCATTGACAAAAAATTTCTTTCGGCCATTTGCAGCTTGAACCCTCTTGATAATAATTTCATCAAGTGAGGACTCTATTGCTGAATTATCTAAATATTTATTAATTTGGTCTGATGTCTTAAAAGTTAAAACTACGGAAGCTTGTTGCTGATCTGTTCGTATTATCTCATTACCAAATTTACCACCTAGCGCAAATAATATTGCATCAAGTAATATTGATTTACCAGCGCCAGTTTGGCCAGTAATAACACAAAAACCAGGCTCAAAATCTAAATCTAATTTCTCAATAAGTATAAAATTTTGAATTGATATATTCTGCAACATAATATTTTATCTTACAATTTATTCTGTTTTCTCATCAAAAAAACTAGCCTGAATATTAGCTGTGTTAATAGGTTTTGGTAAACCTAAATGATCAAAAGCATTATTAGTTACTACTCTACCACGCGCTGTTCTTTGCAAAAGTCCAATCTGAATCAAATATGGTTCTATAGTTTCTTCAACAGCATCGCGTTGCTCTGAAAGGGCTGCTGAGATAGTCTCAACACCAACTGGGCCACCATTATAATTATTAATAATAAAATTTAAATATCGATAATCATTACTATCAAGTCCTGATTTATCTACTTCTAATCTATTTAAAGCATTATCTGCTATTTTTGTATCAATTTGAGAATTACCATCAACTAAAGAAAAATCGCATACTCTTTTTAACAACCTTAGTGCAATTCTTGGAGTACCACGTGAACGTTTTGCAATTTCTCTAGCGCCTTCATCGCTAATTGCAGCCTTAAGTAATGAGGAAGCTCTAACTATAACCTTTTGTAATTCGTCTGGAGTATAAAAATTCAAACGCAGTGGTATACCAAATCTATCTTTTAGAGGATTACTAAGTAATCCAAGACGAGTAGTTGCACCAATTAAAGTAAATTTTGGTAAATCTATTCTCACTGATCTTGCAGATGGCCCCTCACCTATGATTATATCAAGTGCAAAATCTTCCATTGCAGGATATAATATTTCTTCTACATTGGTGCTTAACCTATGTATTTCATCAATAAATAATACATCATTTTCTTGTAAATTCGTTAAAATTGCTGCTAAATCTGCCGCTTTTGAAATAGTTGGCCCGCTAGTTGCCTTAAAATTTACTCCCATTTCTTTAGAAACAATATGGGCGAGGGAAGTTTTACCAAGGCCTGGTGGTCCGTAAAATAAAGTATGATCTAATGATTCTTTGCGTTTTTTAGCAGCTTGAATAAAAATACTCAAATTTGATTTTATATGCTTTTGACCGACGAATTCCTTGAGGAAACTAGGTCTTAATGAAAATTCATTATTATCTGTATTAAGCTTTGTTGGCTCTAATATTTCTTTATTCATAATTTATTATTTTTCAAAGCAAATTTAATTAAGTCGTTTAAGCTCATATTAGCATTTTCAGCCAATAAAGCACTAACTCTATTTTGTGCTGCCATTTTATTTACACCTAAACTAACTAAAGCAGAAATTGCATCAAACGTAATATTATTACTTTCAATATTCTGAACTTTAGGGCTAGTATAATTATCTGCTATATATTGAGTTGAATATTTATCTTTAAGTTCAGTAATTATTCTTTCAGCTAGTTTTTTACCAACTCCTAAAACTTGATTAAATGCACTAGTGTCTTTCATAGCAAGTGCATAACTAATTTCTTCAGGTGATAGATGACTTAAAATAGCCAAAGACATCCTGGTTCCAACCCCCTTAACTGATTGTAAAAGAGCAAAACTTTCTTTTTCTTCGTTGCTCGAAAAACCATATAAATGAATATGGTCCTCCCGTACATGGGTTTCAATTAGCAATGATATATTTTCACCAATACCCATATTACTTAAAGTTTTTGTTGAACAAAAAACAAGATAACCCACCCCATTTACGTCAATTATTGCATAATTGTTTGAGCATGAATCAACCAATCCTTTTAATTTACCTATCATACCATATTCTAATTGTTATATTTAAGTTTGACATTTTTTTTAGATATTTCGCCTTGATGATACGAACTAGTTGGATCCACTAAAATTGAATCCATTCCTTCCCTGCCCAGCAGCATCCTATATTGCAATATATCACGATTAGTAAGAGTAATTTCAATCTCCTTACAATATTTACCTATCAATATTTTAGATTTAATAACAGGACGCTCTTCCTTATAACCATTTGAACTAGTTACAGACCTAATATCAATAATTTCTGTTGTAACCTCTCTACTTATTATATCATTTTTTTGCAGAGGATGAATAAAAAAATGCGCCCATTTTTTACCATTTGATTCAGATATTTTAAGATCATAAATATGTAAAGCAGATGTTTTAGCACCAGTATCAATTTTTACTTTAATCAATGGAATATCAAAATAAGGTAGAGAGGCCCATTCTCTCCAACCAAAAATTAATGGTTGTTTACTCACTTACTGCCCTCATCAAGATAAGAATCTTTAGCATTTTTAGGTAGTTGCTTATCATCTTCAAATGTTGCAATATGAAATAATGCGTCGCCATTATTAATTAAAGGCATCATAGTCATGCCAATAACAATCCCGGCTTTTTTTGCTCTTACTATTACTTTTTCTGTACCAAATGGGTTTGTAATGACTCCTAATATTTGGCCTTTAATCACTTTATTACCTATTTTCTTTCTCACCTGCAGGCTACCACTTTTTGGCGCTCTAATCCAATGGCTTGTTTTTGCCTTAAAAACCTTCTTCTTTGGTAATTTCAATTTTACCATTTTAGCATCAAGCATACCAATTGCACACATAACAGTTAAAATACCTTTTTCTGCTGCGCAAATTGACTTCTCATCATAGCGAAGTGCTTCACCACCTTCAAATAAAAGTATCTTTATATTTTCTGCATTAGCTGCTTCCCTTAAAGAACCATCCCTTAAATTAGAATGTAAAATCACAGGGACACCAAATTGCTCAGCTAACGCTTCTATTTCAGGATTATTAAAATCCCCACGAATTTGGGGCAAATTAAACCTATGAGAACTACCAGTATGCAGATCAATCCCATACTGGCATTTAAGTACTATCTCATTCATAAATATATGAGCTATTCTTGCAGCTAATGAGCCTTGCTTAGAGCCTGGAAAACTTCTGTTAAGATCTCGCCTATCTGGTAAATATCTAACGTTACGATTAAAGCCGAACACATTAATAATAGGTACTGCAATTAACGTGCCCTTAATTGAGGATAATAGCTTCCTATGAGCAATTAACCGTTTAATTGATTCTACCCCATTAATTTCGTCACCATGTATTGCCGCGCTAACAAACATCGTTGGTCCATCTTCCTTACCACGAATTATCTTAACTGGAATGGTGATATCTGTATGATCGTAAAGCTGAGCAATAGAAATTTCGATAGCTTTCCTTTCACCACGCTTAATTTTTATACCATTTATAACAAAATCTTTACCCATATTTATTACCCCTTTTTGGAGTCAAATTCACCCCTTGCCTTTAAAGCAAATTTTTCTATATGTTCTATAATTGCGCCTGCAACGTCCTTGCCCGTAACATTTTCAATACCTTCTAATCCTGGTGACGAATTAACTTCCAATACTAACGGACCATGGGCTGATCTGACTATATCAACTCCGGCTACTTCTAAACCCAAACATTTAGCAGCTTTCACAGCCGCAGCTCTTTCTTCTGGCCTTAATTTTACAACTTCTGCAACACCGCCACTATGTAAATTTGACCTAAAATCTCCCTCAGCACCCTGACGTTTCATAGCAGCAAATACTTTATCACCAATAACAAAACATCTAATGTCAGAGCCATCTGCTTCTTTTATAAATTCTTGTACTAGAAAATTTGCTTGTAAATTTAAAAAAGCATTTATTAAACTTTCGGCCGCTTTATTAGTTTCTGCAAGTAAAACACCTTTCCCTTGAGTACCATTTAATACCTTAACAATCAAAGGAGCTCCGCCGACAAATTTTATCAACTCTGATGTTGCATTAGCAGAATGAGCATAACCTGTTTTCGGCATACCTATATTTTTTTTAGCAAGTAGTTGATGAGCTCTTAATTTATCACGAGATCTAGTAATAGCGACCGACCCATTAATTGTATAAATTCCTGCAACTTCAAATTGCCTTAAAACAGCAGTGCCATATAATGTTACACTAGCACCTATACGAGGAATTACAGCATCAAATTCTAATTTAGATTTTTCTACTCCATTTCTATAATATATATCTGGATTGTTCGCCGTAATATTCATATAACACTTTAAAATATTTACTACTTTAACTTCGTGCCCCCTTAATCTAGCTGCTTCAATTAATCTATTCGTTGAATAGATTTTTGAACTACGCGATAATATTCCTATTCTCATCAAATATAATTTCACCTAAATAATTTTCTATTAACTAAATGATATACTACATATTTTGACTATAAAAATCCATTTTTCGTTTTTTTAATTTAAAAGTAAGTTATAAAATTATTGCTATGATGTCTTTTTATATGTAAAATCTACTCAGAATTTATGTAAACGGAGTCCAAAATTATGAATTTATCCTCTAATAGTATTTTTTCATCTGACATCAAATATTCTATTATAAGGGTTATCCTTGGTATAGCTCTAATGTTCATTAGTGCTCAAGTTCAAATTCCTTTACAGCCGATCCCTATTACTTTACATACAGTTGGTACCCTAATTATCGCTCTAACCTATAAACGTAATGAAGCATTAACCACGTTTGGTAGCTATTTAACCATTGGCGCGATTGGAGCGCCTATGTTTTCAGGATTTATTGGTGGAATTGATGTGTTAATGGGCATGAAAGGTGGGTATTATTTTGGTATGCTATTTTGTATTTATCTGATCACTACCATGCGCAAAAAATTTGGCGAAAGCAGTTTATTGCATCTAACTATTTATAGTCTTGTTGGCACATTCATTATTTATGCTATTGGTGTTCCTTGGCTTGCACATTTCATAGGTATTGAAAAAGCAATTATGTTGGGAGGTGTACCATTTATTTTTACTGGAGCTTTAAAAGCATTGTTTACTGCTTCAACTATAAGAATAATTTCTGCCCGTTCTTATAAATAATATTATGCCTGAAACTGAAGCTTATTTTTTACTTTTTACTGATATACTCATGAGTAATTTTGCTTTTAATAGCTCACGCGGTATAATATTAGATTCAATGAAAATATTTGGCAATTATGATATAAAATTAATGTTACTTATATCTATAATTGCCTATTCATTTTCTATAATAATAAATTATTTCTTAGGTAGAATATCCTATAATATAATAGCGCCATTAAATGATAATAAAAAGCTAGAAAACGCACCAATTCATCAGGTAAAAAAATTAAAGCTCTTACCAATGATCATAGTTTTAAGTTTTATACCATTTTTTGGTAAATTTATAATATTCTTTTTAGGATTTTGTCGAATAAGATTGACAAATTTATTGCTAATAGCTGTATCCGTAAAGCTAGTTTATTATTTTTATTATCTTGCTTGAAATATGGGTAAATTAACTTCTCTTGAAAATCATATCTAAAATTAGATTATAGCTTTTTGAAGGCTATACCCCCACTAAAGCGGATTAGTTAATATCGGTGTTATCTCCTATAGTATTTAACTGGTCTAAATTTTCTTGAGAATGATCCAATTCATATAGCATATTATCAACAATTACTTTTATCGCTGAGCTATGTAATTCTTTTACCATGTTGTTAGCAAATAGTTTTACTATAGAATGATTTAACTCTTCAATTACTACATTATTCAATTTATTAGCTATTACTTTAACCATTATTTGCATTGCTTCTTTTTGCCTTTTATAGTCAATAACAACATTATCTTGCTTTAAGTAAGAGTTTAATTCATTCAGATATTTTAATGGGTTTTGATAATATGGACTCAATTCTGTTAATTTAATCTCCTGCGCCCTATTTGTTAAAAAAATACATCTTGCTAATTGCTCGGTAACATTTTTAGCTTTATTTATATAATGATCAAATTTTTCTAATGTAAATTTAATGGATGCTTCGTCATTGGATATTTTATAAAAATTATCTAAAATTGTTTTTTTATTTAGACTCTGGCTTAGCATAGCATGACAAAATTTATCAGCATATAATAAATTTTTAATTCTCTCATCTCTATAATTTTTATTTTGTAATATCCAAGCATCAGTGATTAAATCAATTTTTGCCCCATTTAAAAGCAAATATTTTGTCAGTTCATAATTTTCTTGCAAAACTACAACTGATAAAGGCGTCAGTTGTTCATTATTTTTTATATTAACATCAGCGCCTTTGTTAACTAAAATTTTTAAAGCTTTTAGATTAATAGATTTAACAGCAGCCTCTACTAAGCTAAACCCTTTTGAATTTTGTATATGAAGATCAGCACCTTTATCAATTAACAAGTTTAATATGGCTATATTGTCCTGACAAATAGCGTATAATATAGCAGAATTTCCTTGGTTAGTTTTTGCATTAATATCCGCCCCATGACTAATTAGGAATTTGGTCATTTGAAGATTGTTATTACTCACCGCTGATATTAGAGCAGTTAATCCTTTATTATCTTGTAAATTAATTTTCGCACCATTATAAGTTAATAGTTTAACTATTAACTTATTGTCATTATCAATAGCTATTCTTAAAGGGCTAAAACCATTTCGATCTACAGTATTAATATCAGCTTTTGCTGCAATTAATGCTTCTATCACCTTAGTATCTTTGTTTGTGTTAGATGCGATAATTAAAGCAGAATCGCCATCTACATCTAATTTATTAACATCAGCTTTGTTATGTAATAGCCATTTTACAATTTCCAAATTCTCATTCTGAGATGCATATATTAATCCAGTCTTGTTATGTTTATTAGAATAATTTATATCAATATTATGATTTTTTGTTTTGGCTAAAAAAAGATCTAGCAATTTTTTATTGCCATCTGAGCAAATAAAAATAAAAACATTAGAGTGGTTTTTTGTTTTGGTGGTTAAATCAGCGCCTTGTTTTATTAAATATTCTGCAATTTCTAAATAACCATTATCCAAAGATAGCATTAATATACTAAAACCTTTTTCATCTTCCTTGGTATTAATATCAGCACCATTTTGTAGCAATAATTTTGTTATCGCTAATTTTCCCTTTTTTACAGAATATATCAGTGCTTTATTAATTTTATCTGCATTAGCTTTATACTTAAAAGACTCTTCTATTTTGTTAAAATTATCTTCATTTATATATTTTATCAGATCATCCCAATTATCTGATTGTATTTTCAAATATTTATTTTGCTGCTTTTTTACTGATTCTAATTTCCTTTTCATATATCTATTACCCAAAAATTTGCTTAAATATTTTTTTGTAGTAAATAATTAATGCTGATAAATTTCAACAAATATTTTCTACCAATTGTAAAATTAGCTTTTTATTTTATAAAAAAATACTGCTAATTTAACTTGGTTTACTATATAATATTGTTGTTTTATTAAATTTTGGCATATTATGAAAACCCCAATTTTTTATATTAAAGATGGTAATTTAAGTTTTGGTGATAAAACTGTATTATCAGCTTTAGAGCTATATATTTACCCTGGTGATAAAATCTGCTTATTGGGACGAAATGGATCAGGTAAGTCAAGTCTTATGAAAATTATCGAAGGTGAATATGAACTTGATAATGGTGAATTATTCAAAGATCCATTAACCAAAATTGGCTACTTGCAGCAAGATATGGCCTTTGTTAGAAATTCTACTATTTATAATTTTGTATTATCTAACATAGAAAATCCCGAAGAAAATAAGTATTTAGCATCCATGATTTTAGAAAAATTACAAATTGATGGCAATTTAGAGCTAAATAATCGTTCTGGAGGGCAAATTCGTAGAGCTTTTTTGGCTAAAGCTTTGGTCAATAATAGCGAGATTTTATTACTCGATGAGCCAACAAATCATCTAGATATTACAACTATTGAATGGCTTGAAGAATATGTAAAATCATATCAGGGGGCAATTATCTGCATTAGTCACGATCGTAAATTCCAGGAAAACACTACAAATAAAGTATGGTGGATAGATCGAGGAGAATTAAGAAAATCTAATAAAGGATTTAAATATTATGATCAATGGCGCAGTGAAATTATTAAAGAAGAAGAAACTATCTTACGTAAAATGACGCGTAAATTAGAAGCAGAAAAAGGTTGGTTGAATACTGGAGTAACAGCCCGCAGAAAAAGAAACCAAAAAAGATTAGCTAATTTGCATCACTTGCGCGAGTCTTTAAGAATTCACCAATCAAAATTATCCAACGCCAAATCTAAACTACAAATTGAATTATTAGCAGAAGCAAAAAAAACACGTTTTATTATTGATGCTCAAGATATCTCCTTTGGTTATGGTAAAATATTGTTAGATGATGGCTGCAAAGATAATAAGCTTTTATTTAAAAATTTTAGTTTTCAAGTTAAGAAAGGAGAAAAAATCGGAGTTATAGGACCAAATGGTTCGGGAAAATCTACCTTTATTAAAATCCTAACAAAAGAAATTGAACCCTTAACGGGCAAGATTAAACATGGAAATAACCTTGAAATAACATATTTTGATCAACATCGTACTGATTTAAACAAAAATCATACAATTAAACGCACCTTGTGCCCTGGTGGCGGCGATCAAGTTTTTCTTAAAAATCGTCATATGCACGTAGCTGCCTATGTAAAAAATTTCATGTTTGATCCTAGAATAATAAATGATAAAGTTAGCACTTTATCTGGTGGTGAGGCCAATAGATTACTACTTGCTAAGGCTCTTATTAATCCTGGGAATTTTCTTATTTTAGATGAACCAACAAATGATCTAGATAGTGATAGTTTAGAGATGCTACTTGAACTATTGGCAGATTTTGATGGTACTTTGTTAATTATTAGCCACGACCGTGATTTCCTTGATAGGTTAGTTACCCGAACATTAGTTTTTACAG
This sequence comes from uncultured Rickettsiaceae bacterium, assembly GCA_964352655.1. Lineage (GTDB taxonomy): Bacteria > Pseudomonadota > Alphaproteobacteria > Rickettsiales > Rickettsiaceae > Megaera. Next base: position 14,819 of record CAYGSI010000016.1, on the reverse strand, counting down.
AAGATAAAATAATTGATCTTTATGGCGGATATGAAGATTATTTAAAATTCTATAAAAAAGATAACATTACGCAAAATTCTGTAAATAATAAATTCACAAAACCAGAGGAAAAACCCACTAAGATTGCATCTAAATTAAGTTATAAATATCAACGATTATTAGAAACTTTACCAATAGAGATCGAAAAGCTAGAATCAAAAATAGCTGATTTAGAAAATAAATTGATGACAGATAATTTATATTTAGAGAATCCAAACTTGTTTAATGATTTAACCAAAGAGCTGGAAATTAGCAAAAACCTTTTAGAAAAAAGAATGATTCAATGGCTTGAAGTCGAAAATATGAATTTAGCTTATCAAAATATAAAAAAATCATAAATTTTTTCTTGGTTTTATATTCAAAACATTAAATTGCCCTATTTCACAAAATATGCTAATTATTAATTATTTTAGACATTAAATGAACTGCCACAACCACATTTACCTTTTTCATTTGGATTAGTAAATGTAAAACCTGATTTAAATTGCTCAGATATATAATCCATTTCACAACCAAGTAGATACATCATTGCTTTTGGATCTATTAAAATAGTAACCCCTTTATCTTTGACAATTTCATCATATTTAGCTTTATCATCAGCATATTCAACAAAATATTTTAAACCAGAACAACCACCAGATTTTACGCCAATTCTTATGCCAAAAGATTTTTTAGCTCTTTTGGCAAGTAATAATCTAACTTGATCTGCCGCCCTGTTAGTCAGCGAAATTACTTGTTGATTACTTGGCATCTTTCTGTTTATCTTTATAATCACTTATTGCTGCTTTTATTGCGTCTTCTGCTAGTAAAGAACAATGCAATTTTACTGGTGGAAGCGATAAATGCTGAGCTATTTCCGTATTTTTTATCGCTAGCGCATCGTCAATATTTTTCCCCTTCACCCATTCACTAACTAATGAGCTAGAGGCAATTGCCGAACCACAACCAAATGCTTTGAATTTAGCATCAGTTATCATACCTTTCTCATCTACTTTGATTTGTAATTTAAGTACATCACCACAAGCAGGGGCACCAACAAGGCCGGTACCTACTGACTCACTTTTTTTATCTAAACTACCAACATTTCTTGGGTTTTCGTAATGATCTATCACTTCTTTACTATATGCCATATTATAACCTCCATTTTTGTTAAATATTTTTAATGAGCAGCCCACTCAATTTCATTAATATCAATACCTTCTTGCGCCATTTCCCAAAGAGGACTTAATTGACGTAACTTGTCTATTTTAGATAATAACAATTCCGCTGCATAATCTATTTCTTCTTTAGTTGTAAAACGGCCAAAACCAAAACGAATTGAAGTATGAGCTAACGCCTCATCAACCCCGATAGATCTTAAAACATAAGATGGTTCAAGCGAAGTTGAAGTACAAGCAGAACCAGAAGATACAGCAAGATCTTTGATAGCTAAAATCATCGATTCGCCCTCAATATAGGCAAAACTTAAATTTAAATTACCAGGATATCTTTTTTCTTTATCACCATTTAAATATATTTCACTAGCACTCGAAGTTATTTTATTTAAAAATCTATCAAAAAGACTTTTGACATGCGCATAATCTTTTTCCATTTCATTAGCTGCAATCTCAGCTGCCTTGCCAAGCCCTACGGCCAAAGGCGTAGGTATTGTTCCTGATCTCATACCTCTTTCTTGTCCACCACCATTAAATAATGGTGTCAATCGAACTCTAGGTTTTTTTCTCACATATAATGCACCAACGCCCTTAGGCCCATATATTTTGTGACCCGAAATGCTAGCAAGATCAATCTGTAAATCATCAAGTTTAATTGGTATTTTACCAAAAGCTTGTGCGATATCAGAATGAAAAAATGCCCCATATTTTCGACAAATATTACCTATTTCTTTCAAAGGCTGAATAACACCAATCTCATTATTTACTGCCATAATAGAAACTAACATTGTATCTTCAGTCATAGCATCTTCAAGAATTTTTAAATCTACAATACCATTTTTCATCACAGGTAAGTAAGTTACTCTGAACCCCTCTTCTTCTAAGTGACGACATGCATCTAAAACACATTTATGCTCAGTAACCAAAGTTATAATATGTTTCTTTTTAGCGCCATAAAATCGTGCTATCCCTTTAATAGCTATGTTGTTTGACTCCGTTGCACCAGAAGTAAATATAATCTCTTTACTATTTGCTCCTATTAAATTTGCTACCTGCTCTCTTGCAAGCTCCGTAGCCTCCTCTGCTTCCCAACCGTAAAAATGACTCCTGGAATGAGGATTACCAAATTTTGTGGTAAAATAAGGCAACATAACATCTAACACTCGTGGATCCATAGCTGTAGTTGATTGATTATCCAAATAAATTGGAAATTGAATATTATTATTTAACAAATTTTGCTTTAATTCAGAGATCTTATCCATAATAAATTAACCATTTATTTCATTATATTTTTCTAAAAAATTATCAATATCCTGTTTTGTATTCGTAATACCAAGAGAAATCCTAATTGCTGATTCTCTCTCAGCTTTACTTAAATTCATTGCACTTAAAGTCGCAGATAAACCAACTTTACCTGATGAACAAGAAGCACCAGAACTTAATGCAATATTTTTTAAATCAAAAGCAATAATTTGCGCTTGAGATTTTTTTCTTTCATTAATTATTAAACTAGTATTAGGCAGACGCAAAACATCTTTACTTACAATCTTAATATTAGGAAATGATTTAAGTAAATTTTCTTCTAAATAATCTCTTAAATATATCATTTTTTCAAATCTTGACTTTTGGGTTTGTTTTACAATTTCTGCGGCTTTGCCAAAACCTGCAATTGCAGCAATATTTTCTGTACCAGAACGTAAGCCTTTTTCCTGACCTCCGCCAATGATATGAGGTGCAAGGTGATATTTTACCTTACCAATTAAAGCAGCAGCGCCAACTGGACCCCCAATTTTGTGGGCAGATATTGTAGCAAAATCAAGATCTAAATCTATCAGGTCAATTTCCATTTTTCCAGCTGCTTGAACAAAATCACTATGCACTAAAGCATCAAATTCATGAGCGATTTTCACTATTTCTTTTATATTTTGAATTACACCAGTCTCATTATTTGCAAATATAACCGAAACAAGAGGTTGAACAGCTTTTTTACTATTTGCTAATTTATTTCTTAAATCATTTAAATCTAGCAATCCATTTTCATCAACATTAACTAAAATAACATTATCATAGAATTTTTTATAAGATAATATAGAAACATGTTCAATAGCTGAAATAAAAATTTCCCTATTTTGAAAATTGGATAAAATTAAATTATTAGCTTCAGTACCAGTTGCTGTAAAAGTGATCTGATACTCCTTAAAATAATCAACAATTCCAACTAATTCTGCAATTTGTTTTCGTGCTTTTTCAATAATTTTTTGCCCATAGCGGCCAGATTTATGGATTGCTGATGCATTTAGCGTTTTTTCACAAACACTAAACATTGCTATTTTAGCTTCATCTAATAAATTAGTCGTAGCATTATGATCAAGGTAAGTGATTTTATTTTCTCCTTCAGAATTAGACAATATATCTGCAACTGAAATAGTAGAAAAATAGCCCCGAATCTGTCTGCTTAAACCGCACCATAAATCATGAGTCATGCATTTTTTGCCATTTTTTCGGCAGGTTTTATCCGTAGAACAGCGCGTCATTTTAGTGTTTTCTTCTACACCATCTATTATTTCAATAATCTTTAAAGACTCAAGGTCACGATCCAGGAAGTAACCGCCCCCAGGCCCCTTTACAGATTTAACCAAATCATGACTTTTTAGTTTTGAAAAAATCTGTTCTAAATAATTAAGAGCAATATTTTGTTTTGCTGAAATATCACTTAACTTCATAGGTTTATTATTACCATTAGCAGCAATCTCTAATAGAGCCATCACCGCGTATCTGCTTTTTGTTGTGAGCATCATAATGCGTAAAACCTAATTAAACCCTTATTTAATTTACAATTCACTACTAAAATATCAAAAATAACAAAACCTACTAAATAAGTCAAGTATTATACCTAAGTGCTATTTTAAATTCTATTTATAAGAAATGAGTGAGATCCAATTTCTTCAAGCTTTCTATAACTCAAAAAAAATTAACAATTTTGCAAATTTTCGATCTTTTGATAAATATAACTTATTTAATCCAGAAGGTAGTTGGGTTAGGATGCGGCGCATCCTGGATCACATATTGCAGAGCAATTATGCTGCGGACAACAAACCACACTAATACTACAAGATATATGAATGGGCCAATGAAAATAATCATCGTAAACAACGAAATTATAAATCCTATAATTCCAAATAAAAATGTACGTACAGCAAAAATATAATGAGTTTTAAGAAAATTATTTTGACTAACTTGGTTAGCATAGGCGAACACTGCCCCAACTATTGGTAAAATAGGCACTATCATTCCTATAAGATAAAGTGCATAGACTAAAATTAAGTTTTTTTTACCAGGCTCTAAATATTGCTTTATTTCGTCACTCATTTTATATAATTTATTTCTTTATTTAGCTAAATTTTTTAGTACTGCGCCTAGTATACCACCATGTTTGATATATTGCACTTCATTATCAGTATATATCTGAATAATAGGATTTAGTGTTTCTGTTTTGCCATCATTATATTGTATCATTAATTTTATTTTTTTATAAGGTTTTAGATTTTCATTAATCCCTAAAATGCTAATTTTTTCATCACCTTTGAGGTTTAAATCTTGCCAATTCATCTTATTCTCAAGCACAATAGGTAAAACCCCCATACCCACCAAATTTGAGCGGTGAATCCTTTCAAAACTCTCCGCAATAACAGCTTTAACACCAAGTAATTTTGTACCCTTTGCAGCCCAATCTCTAGAAGATCCTGTACCATATTCTTTACCCGCAAAAACCACTAGAGGCACATTGTTTTCTTTATAATCCATAGCAGCATCATAAATACTCATTGTTTTGCCATTTAAATGATTAACAGTTACGCCGCCTTCTGTTCCGCTACAAAGCTGATTTTTAATTCTAATATTAGCAAAAGTACCACGCATCATAACTTCATGATTTCCCCGCCTAGCACCATATGAGTTAAAGTCTTTTACATCTACTCCATTTGCTAATAAAAATTTTGCTGCGGGACTATTTTTACTTATTGCACCAGCTGGAGAAATATGATCTGTTGTAATAGAATCACCAAAAAGAGCAAGTATCCTGGCATCTTCTACATCGCTTAAATTACTTTGTTGGTCATCTATATTTTCAAAATATGGTGGATTGTTAATGTAAGTGCTTTTTGGATTCCACTTATATGTATTACTTTTAATAGTTGTAATATTTTGCCAATTTTCATCGCCGGCAAATAAATTAGCATATTTAACAGCAAACATTGAAGGGTCAATTGATGATTTTATACATTTATTAATTTCATTATTGCTCGGCCATATATCATCAAGATAAACAGCAACACCTTGTTTATTTTTGCCTATTGAATCTTTTTTTAAATTAATATTTACTGTGCCAGCAATTGCATATGCTACGACTAAAGGGGGGGAAGCTAGATAATTTGCCTGAACATGGGGGTGTATTCTACCCTCAAAATTACGATTGCCCGATAATAGGGAAGCAACAACTAACTTATTCTCTTCAATAGTTTTTTCTATTTCAGGCTTTAATGGACCAGAATTACCGATACATGTAGTGCATCCGTAACCAACAAGATTAAAGCCCATCTTATCTAGATATTTATCTAATCCACTAGCTTTTAAATAAGCAGTTACCACTTTAGACCCTGGCGCAAGTGATGTTTTTACCCATGGTTTTACTTGCAACCCCTCTTCTAGAGCTTTTTTAGCCAGAAGACCAGCAGCAATCATAACAGATGGATTAGATGTATTAGTACAGCTAGTGATAGCTGCGATTACTAAATTACCATGACCTATTTCATATTCTTCTGTAACTTTAAATTTAGCGGCCAAATTATTATTGTTATCAACAAAAGATGTTAAGTTTTTATTAAAATTATTTTTCATATCATTAAGTGAGACCCTGTCTTGTGGTCTTTTCGGCCCCGCAAGAGATGACTCTAAGTCAGATAAATTTAACTCTACAATATCACTATATATTGGTTCATTGGAATCTCGCCACAAAGCTTGGTTTTTTGCATATTGTTGAACTATTTTGACTCTATGCGGGTCTCTGTTTGTAAATTTTAGATACTTAATAGTTTCCTCATCTATTGGAAAAAACCCACAAGTAGCACCATATTCTGGTGCCATATTGGAAATAGTTGCCCGATCTGCAAGAGATAAATTATCTAGCCCTGGGCCAAAGAATTCAACAAATTTTCCAACTACTCCTTTTTTTCTGAGAATTTGAGTAATAGTTAATACAAGATCAGTTGCTGTAATTTTATCTTCAATAGCACCAGTTATTTTAAAGCCTATTACTTCAGGCAAAATCATTGCCAGTGGCTGACCAAGCATTGCAGCTTCTGCCTCTATGCCCCCTACTCCCCAACCAAGGATAGAGAGAGCGTTAATCATTGTTGTATGACTATCTGTGCCAACTAATGTATCTGGATATAAAAGATTATTATCTTTATTTAACCAAATAGTTTGCCCCAAATATTCTAAATTTACTTGATGACATATACCAGTTCCTGGTGGAACAACTTTAAAATTATCAAAATTTTTCTGCCCCCATTTTAAAAATTCATATCTCTCAAAATTTCGCTCAACCTCTTTCTTAACATTTTTAGCAAAAGAATCAGAAGATGCGTAAGAGTCAACTTGTACTGAGTGATCTATTACCAAATCTACAGGAATAAGAGGGTTGATCTTTTCCGGTTTTACACCAAGCTTAACAATTGCATCACGCATTGAAGCTAGATCAACTATCGCCGGAACACCAGTAAAATCTTGCATTAAGACTCTAGTTGGCCAAAAATTGACTTCTTTTGTAACAGCCTCTTTTTTCAACCATTGTTTAAAATAATGTAGCTTTTCAAGCTTTGCTTCATTCCGGAGTAAATTTTCAAAAATTATTCTTAAAGAAAAGGGAAGTTTTGTAATATCAAAACCCACTTCATTAGCAGCTTGTTTTATATCAAAAAACCAATATTCTTTATTATCAATATTAATTGATTTCTTATATTTTTGATTTGTTAAATTAGGCATGATATACTTTCCCCGATTAATATTAAGTTTTGAATTCTTTTATTTGATATTAATCAAAGAAAAAACCAACTACAAGCCATTTTTTAGTTAATTTAAGCTTATGTTAACCTTGAATTCAGTGTGTATAAAAATTAATAATTTGGCTCTTTTTGATAAACAATCTATTAGCTTTTTGCCAGGTTCAATAATTTACTTAAAAGGAAAAAATGGCTCTGGCAAAACATCATTGCTTAGGTCCATTGCTGGCATACAGAAAATTTCGGAAGGTGAAATTACATTAGGCAAAAATAATATAGCTCTTGATTTATTGCCGAAACCATATTGTCATTATATTGGCCATAAAACTGGTATAAAATTAGAATTATCTGTTTACGAAAATATAAATTTCTGGGCTAAAATTTACAATTCATCAGAAATGGTGGAAGCGGCAATTTTTTACTTTAAAATTCAGAATATAATACACAAAAAATGTTATAGCTTATCTGCAGGTCAAAGACAAAAAGTTGCATTGGCCCGACTATTTGCTTGTAATTCAATGATCTGGTTACTTGATGAAGTGGAAAATAATTTAGATAATGAAAATAGAAAATTATTAAATAATCTTATTATTTCAAAAGCAAATAACGGCGGGATAATTATAGCTAGTTCACATAATGAGCCTGCTATTAAATCTGCGATACAAATTAATCTTGATAAAAATGAGTGATGAATTTTTTAAAATATGAATTATTAATGCAAAATAAAATACAAAATTTATTGAAATATTTTTTAATATTTTTTGTATTTTGTTCAATTAGTATTACGATGGTTAATAATTATGATAATATCCAACAATTTGGCGTAATCTTCTGTCTTATTGCAATACCTCTTGCATTTTTAGGGATAAGTTCAAATTTTCTAAAAACTGAAATGGAAGATGGCTCACTAGAGCTATTTATTGTTTCATTTAACCCTATTAAAATTATTATTACCAAATATATAGCTTTAAATATTCTTGCTATTATAGCTTTCTCTGCCAATATTTTTTTGTCATGGTTATTATTTGATATTTATTTAAGCAAATTAATTTTAATAGCGATATGCGGCCTTTTATTGATAATTTTAAGTTCAGCAATGATTATACTCATTTCAGCAATTCAATGTTATTTTCGTGCCAACACTAATTTTTTATCAATATTAATTATGCCACTAATTATTCCAAGTATAATATTGTGTGGGATGATTATTCAAAGTAATAATAGCTCTTTAGCCCTAATATTGCTAGGGATGAATCTAATAATAGCGCCAATATCTATTTACTTATCTAGTTATCTAATTGCAAATATTTACAACATATAAATGTTAATTATACTCTTAGCTAGAAATTATTTTCCTATAAGAAATAAAATACGTTACACTAAAGTTTATAGTTATTTTTTTAAACAAATATTAATTAAATTAATGTCTTTAATTACAGGGCCATTAGGAAAATTAAAAATACTAGTTAAAAGCCCCATGATGCTTTTTGTTTACGGTATTTTAAGTAAATGGTACATTACCATTATTGTCACAGCAATTGTTGTAACTTTTTGGGTTTTTAAGGGGTTAAGTGATAATGGCATATTACAAGCTTCACAAGATGTAGTATTTAAAGCATTAAATGAAACAAAATCAGTTGCAAGATATTGCATACCTAAAATTATTAGTTTTAGTGATTTTTGGGATTGCTTGCAAAATCCACCAGAATATGAACCAACAGCTGAAGAAGCAACAATTGAAAGTAATGTTAAATTTCTTGTGGACCCATCTGGATATGATGAAAGGAAAGATCCATATGCGAATTAAAAATCGTTAAATAACTGATTTACATAAGAAATAATCGTTGCAAGAGAAAGACTGTTTCGTATAATGTTGATTATATATATTTGGTTATAAAGCTACAGATTAGTTTATGTCAGAAAAAAAATCAAAAAAAAATCAAAAAACAACAAGAAGAGATTTTATGACTCTAACAGCTAGTTCTGCTGCTGCTGTTGGGGCTGCTTGCGTTGCATGGCCTTTGGTTGACTCTCTTAATCCTTCGGCAGATGTTGTGGCACTTTCATCAGTAGAAGTTGATATTTCTTCCATTGAACCTGGACAAACTATGACTGTGAAATGGCGTGGAAAGCCAGTATTTATTAAAAATAGAACTACTGAAGAAATTGCGGCAGCTAAACAAGTGCAGATGTCAGAATTAATTGATCCTGAAACAGATGGCGCAAGAGTAAAAGAAGGATATGAAAATTGGCTAGTAACTATTGGTATCTGCACCCATCTTGGTTGTGTACCTCTTGCAAACAAGGGTGAATATGATGGCTGGTTTTGTCCGTGCCACGGTTCACATTATGATAATTCTGGTAGAATTAGAAAGGGTCCTGCGCCATTAAATTTAGAGATTCCACCATATGAATTTATTTCAGATACTAAAATCAGAATTGGTTAATGTTATATGCAACAAGATGAAATCGTAGAAGAACATAATAAGGAGAAAGGCATCATTGCTTGGATTGATTATCGATTACCTATTTTTTCTTTTTTAAAACATTTTAGTGTTTATAAAACGCCAAAAAATTTGAATTACCTATGGAATTTAGGTTCAATTGCTGGTATAGCGCTTGTTATTCAAATTGTTACGGGTCTTGTACTTTCAATGCATTATACTCCCCATGTTGATTATGCATTTGAAAGTGTAGAAAAAATAATGCGTAATGTTAATTATGGTTGGCTAATAAGATATATGCATTCTGTTGGCGCATCCATGTTTTTTGTTGCTGTTTATTTGCATATTTTTAGGGGGTTATATTATGGCTCATATAAAGCCCCAAGAGAGTTATTATGGCATATGGGTTTGATAATATTTTTGGCAATGATGGCAACAGCTTTTATGGGTTATGTATTACCATGGGGGCAAATGAGCTATTGGGGAGCTACTGTTATTACTAATCTATTTTCGGCTATTCCCATTGTAGGTGAAAATATCGTAACCTGGCTTTGGGGAGGATATTCAGTAGCCAATCCAACTTTAAATCGTTTTTATTCTCTGCATTTTATGCTGCCATTTGTAATTGTTGCACTGGTTGTTTTACATATTTGGGCTTTACATACTCATGGTTCTAGTAACCCTACTGGTGTAAAACTTAAAGAAAAAGATATGATTCCTTTTCATCCATATTATACGGTAAAAGATTTTTTTGGTTTTGGAATTTATTTTTTAATTTTTGCCTATTTTATATTTTATAAGCCAAATTTACTTGGCCATCCAGACAATTATATTCCAGCTAATCCACTTGTTACGCCGGCTCATATAGTACCTGAATGGTATTTCTTGCCATTTTATGCTATTTTGCGTGCTATTCCCTCTAAGCTAGGTGGAGTTATTTTAATGTTTGGCAGTATTTTAATATTATTTTTTCTACCATGGCTTGATAAGTCTAGAATTAGGAGCGCAAATTCTCGTCCTATTTATAAATGGGCATTTTGGTTTTTTGTGATAGATTGTTTGGTTTTAGGATATATCGGCGGCCAACCAGCAGAAGAGCCATATTTAACTATCGGCAGAATAGCTGCAGGTTATTATTTCTTCCATTTTTTAGTGTTATTACCATTTATATCTAACCTAGAACTAACCAATAATATTCATGTAGAAGAAAAATTAAAATGATGTATTGAAAATATAAATTATGTTCAAAAAAATTATTCTTACTATTTTGTTGATTTTATCTTCAAACCAAGCGCTGGGTGCTATTGATGCCAAAAAACCAATTAAGTTGGTTTGGCCATTTGAGGGAATATTTGGCACTGTTGATAGGCAAGCAGCTCAAAGAGGAGCGCAAGTATATTTTGAAGTATGCGCGGCATGTCACGGCAATCGTAATTTATATTACAGAAACTTAAAGGATATTGGTTTTTCTGAAGAAGAAATTAAAGCAATTGCTGCTAGATATAGCTTAACTGATGGTCCAAATGCAGATGGAGAAATGTTTGAAAGACCAGCTACGGCAGCTGATAATTTTGTATCACCATACCCTAATGAAGAAGCAGCAAGAGCAGCACATAATGGCGCTTATCCTGTCGATTTATCGTTAATTGTCAAAGCCAGAGCAAATGGAGCAAATTACCTTTACTCATTACTCGTTGGTTATTCTGAAATGGTACCATCAGATTTTAAATTGCAAGCTGATTTACATTATAACCCATATTTTGAAGGCAAACAAATTGCTATGCCAGCTCCATTATCTAACGAGCAAGTAACTTATATGGACGGAACGCCTGCAACTATCGATCAAATGTCTAGAGATCTTGTTGTATTTCTACAATGGGCAGCAGAACCAGAAATGGAGCACAGAAAGTCAATGGGCTTAAGGGTTATGATATTCTTAATATTTTTTACGATAGTATTTTATCTCGCTAAGAGAAACATTTGGAAAAAAATTAACTAAAATATATTGTTAATAATTTTAGTTAGATGTTAAATTAAACTATGTATAATTAATTTATTTTAAGGCCCACTAATGAATTTTATAAAAATCTTTTATATTGTTTTTTTCTTTCTTTCCAATTCAGTTTGTCTAGCTGAAGTGAATTTTGTTCATATAACAGATCCTCATATCTTTGAAGCACCTGGCAAAAATAAAGAAGCAAAACTTTCATTAAAAGATTTCGCTAATTTAGTTAATAAAATTAATAAACTACAGGATAAAAAATTATTAGATTTTATCTTATTAACAGGCGATTTTGGTATTGAAAAACTCGTAGCAAAAAAAATGATCGATAATACCAATGAAACTGAGAAAAACAATGCATTAATTATCAAAGAAGATGGAAAATTATATAAATTACAAAAAGATAATTCTAAGTGGCAAAAAGCCATTACAGATGTTGCAAATATTATAAGTAAATCTGATGTAAAATTATGGCTATTAGTGCCAGGTAATAATGATTTAGTTGATGAAATTCCAAATACAATTAACTTTTATGCGGATTTTATAGCTGACCTAAAATACACTAAACAAATTAAAGAATCAGCAATTAAGCTGCTGGATTTTCGCCTAGAATCTAGTGATACTATAGATAACCTCCCTCCAGGGGTTATGGTTATTGGGCAAAATAGCTTTGTTGGTTGGGATAATTCATATTTCAAAAATAACTATTCTATAAAATCTTTTTTAGATGAAAATAATCAACCAAAACCTCTTGCAGAACTGACCGAATATAAATCATTACAAAAACTTGATAATGTTATAAACGATATTAAAACGAAATCAGCCTTTATTTTTTACCATATTCCAGAAGTTGATGACCCATGGAGAGTGAATTTTAGCTTAGACCCTGAAGATGATAACGATAATACGGTTTTGAAAACATTAAGGGAGATCAAGAAATTTATACCAAAAATGGCCGAGGATTTTTATCCTTACTCAGCCTGGACGGTGCCAACCGAAATTAGAAAAATGTGGGAAGCTATTGTTACTAACACATCTTATAATACTAAGATTAAAGGTTTATTTGCCGGTCATTTTCATGATCATAACAAGTCTCATTACAAAAATTTTGATTGGCTTAAAGAAACACGCTATAAACCTGAAATTATTAATAAAATGTATATAGCACCATCAATATCAATTAAGAATCAAACTGATCATCAGCCAAAAAATCGAGCAAGAGGCGGACAAATAGTCAATATAGATGCTGAAGGTAATGTAAAAATTAAGCATTTTTGGATTAAAAATTAAATAGAGTCTAATAAAATGACCAAATCGCATGATAAGGAAACACAAAAATTATTAACCCAAAATGCGATCCATGAATTAATTAATAGCTTTAATTACCATACAGATCACTCTCATTGGGATAAGGCAATTGAATGTATGGAGCAATTAACTAAATTTCCTTCTTTTTCCAAAGATGATCGGAATAATTTAATAAATAGTAGCGGTTATGAAGGACTAAAAAAATGGGCTAGTAAAAAGCAAGAAGAGAAGATTAATGTATTAATTTCGAAAAATACAGCAAATCTTGATGATAGTAAGATGCAGGAATTATTGGTAGAGACTTCAGTTAAAGAATTAATTAATAGCTTTAATTACCATACAGATCACTCTCATTGGGATAAGGCAATTGAATGTATGGAGCAATTAACTAAATTTCCTTCTTTTTCCAAAGATGATCGGAATAATTTAATAAATAGTAGCGGTTATGAAGGACTAAAAAAATGGGCTAGTAAAAAGCAAGAAGAGAAGATTAATGTATTAATTTCGAAAAATACAGCAAATCTTGATGATAGTAAGATGCAGGAATTATTGGTAGAGACTTCAGTTAAAGAATTAATTAATAGCTTTAATTACCATACAGATCACTCTCATTGGGATAAGGCAATTGAATGTATGGAGCAATTAACTAAATTTCCTTCATTTACTTTGCAAGATCGATATGATCTGGTACATGATGAGGGGTATAAAAGCTTAAACAAGTGGGTTAACGACGAAAAGAAAAACAAAGTCGAGAAACTCATGTCCAGAGATATAGATTTTAAAAAAGAAATGATTCCCACTAATTCCGATATTGAAAAATGGATTTTAAAGCATCCAAAATTGAGAGAAAATTACTTAAATCCGGAAACTAATCCTAAATTGGAGGTTCATGCAAAATTATTTGATTACTTGATGGATAAGCAAGGACAATTTAATGAAAAAGAAACAGATAAAGTGATAAAATTTCTTGAAACTAAATTGAATCCGTCATCGCAAATGGAAAACGCAGAAATTATTTTAGAGATAGCAAAAAATATACCACAAGAAAAGAAATTTGATAACCTTAGAAATAACTTTGAAGAACTTTATAATAAGAAGGTTTTAGGCATTGAGAATAACCAGACACCAATGGAAAATAAATTTAAAAATTTTGATAAAATGGTTGAAGAAGTTGGTGGGCCAACAAATTTAGGCAAACTTATCTACCGCAAAAATTATAAGGATAAAGGGGCGCAGAATTTAATTAAAGATCAGTATAAAAGTAAGTTTGAAAAAGCTGTATCTTTATTACAAACAAGTTTAGATCAGAAAGGCGTGAAAGTCTCTGATGAAGATAAAGAGAAAGTAGTGAAAAATGCCATCAAAAATTGTTCGTTTAAAACCATATCTAATATTGTTAAAGCCACAGATGCATATACAAATTATTCACAAAAAAACTGGCTTTCAAAAGCTGTAACTCGCTTTGTTGATTGTGTATGTCGTACATTCTCTAAAGCAAAGGAAAATGTAAAAGTAGGAATAAAGGAATTTATGATTAATAATGGAGCTACAATTAAGGAAAAGGTGGTAAGTAAAAACCAACCAAAAATGAAACCGAAAAAAGAACAAAGAAGAAGGTTTTAGAAATTTTTTCTTTGGGCGTTAAGGATGATCTGGGAGCTCTCTTTTTTAACCGCCATCTCAAAATCTTTATAAATCTTATTGATATTCATGGGCTTGGTTATTGATCATAAATATCGCTAACCAGCCCATAAACCGGGGTAACGTATAAAAACTTGTGTAAAATTAAACTATGGGCTAAGCTAGTATAGCA
>CAYGSI010000015.1:0-27222 GCA_964352655.1 uncultured Rickettsiaceae bacterium | reverse complement strand
TCTCTCTAAATAAAAAACGGATATTTGATATTTTAAAACAAAGAATTTAATGGCCATGCTAAATTATATATCCATTTAATGAATAAATTGTTCTTTAATTACTCTATCTTCAAATGTATGATTTTCATCAAATAATATTTTGATTATTTTATTCTTGGAAGATTTAATAGTAACATGTTTAATATCATTAAATTCATTGAAGTCAGCTACTGCGCTGACTGGTCTTTTCAAGCTTTCAAAGATGTTCAATTCTATTACAGAGTCAGATGGTAATAATGCCCCATGCCAGCGTCTTGGTCTAAATGGGCAAATTGGCGTTAAACAAACTATATTTGACCCAAGTGGGACTATCCTGCCACCAGCCGATAAATTATAAGCACTGCTGCCTGCGGGCGTTGCAATTAATGCACCATCTGCAGTTAACTCGCTTAATCTTTCAATCCCATCTATTTTTATACTAAATTTTGCGGTTTGATTAGTTTTTCTAAATATCGAAACTTCATTAATTGCCAGCGCTTCAAATGTTTCATTGGCATTATTAATTGCTTTCATTTCAAGAAGGTAGAGATCTGTATAGTTGGTGTTTTCAATATTATGTTTGAGCTTTTTTTGATGAAAATTATTCATTAAAAATCCAACGCTGCCAGCGTTAATCCCGTAAAAAGCAAGATCAAGATGCATATACTGATGTAAAGCATGAAGCATTGTACCATCGCCACCGATAACTACGATTAAATCTGCATTATCAGGAGTGGTAATATTAAAATCATTTTTTAAGTGAGTTATTATCTCAGAGGAATGTTGCGTGTCAGTGTTAACGATTGCGATATTGCTAGTGTTTTTATTATATTTTGGCATAAAATTGCTCTCTAATGATTATTTAATCGTAGACTGAGGTTGGTTAATAATGTATAAAATAGCGTGATATAGATATAAAATTAGTTTTCAACATAATATATAGTAAAATAGATGGCTTTCAACCCAAAAACTTTTAAGGATAAATTATTATTTATCCCCCTTGGTGGTGCGAACGAAATAGGTATAAATGTTAATCTTTACCATTTTCAAGGAAAATGGATAATGGTCGATTGTGGAAGTGGATTTGCTGATGATAATTTACCTGGGGTGGATATGATCATTGCAGATTTACAATTTATTGAAAATCATAAAGCAGATTTGCTTGGCATAATACTTACCCATGCTCATGAAGATCATTTAGGGGCGATTCAATATTTATGGAATAGTTTGGAATGTCCGATATATACCACTAAATTCACCAAAAATTTCTTAAAGGCTAAGTTGTCAGAATATTCTTTTATAAAAGATATTAAAATCAATGAGGTTGCATCTGGTAATAAATTTGAGCTTGGTCCTTTTTCAATTGAACTTGTGCCGCTGACTCATTCAGCACCAGAAATGCAAGCTTTGATGATTCGTACAGCAGCAGGAAATATAATGCATACTGGTGATTGGAAATTTGATCCTGACCCTGTCGTTGGTGCGCTTTCAGATTTTGAGATTTTAAAAAAATGTGGGGATGAAGGGGTGTTAGCATTAGTTTGCGATTCAACTAATGTGTTTAATGAAGGTGTTTCTGGCTCTGAAGGAGAGGTAAGAAAAAGTTTAGTAGATATAATATCTGGTTGCCCTAAAATGGTTGTAGTAACAACCTTTGCATCAAATTTGGCAAGATTAGATACCATAATTCATGCTGGTCAAAAAGCAGGCAGAAAGGTAGCCCTAACCGGTAGAAGTTTACATAGAATGTTTGCAGCGGCCCAGGAAAGTGGTTATTTAACTCATATTGATCCTTTAATAGATGAGAGATCAGTCTCTAATTATAAAAGAGAAGAATTGCTGATTATCGCCACTGGTTGCCAAGGTGAGTTAATGGCAGCTACTGCTAAGATGGCTAATAAACAGCATAATTCGGTTAAATTAGCGCCTAAAGATACGGTAATATTTTCATCAAAGATAATACCTGGTAATGATAAAAAGATTCATAAAATGTTCAATACTTTTGTTAAAATGGGTGTTGAAGTCATTACTGAGAGAGACCATTTTGTTCATGTTTCTGGTCATCCTGCTATTGATGAGTTAAAGAAAATGTATGAGCTAGTAAGGCCAGCTATTTGTATTCCTGTGCACGGTGAACCAGTTCATATTCATGAACATGCAAAATTAGCTAGAGCTAATGGTGTTGAAAAAGCTGTTGAAGTTGAAAATGGTAGTGTTGTTCTATTAGATGAAACAAATCCAAAAATAATAGATAAAGTTCAAACTGGATATTTGGCGGTTGATGGCAATTATTTACTACCTGATTGTTCGCCAATTTTTAAAATGCGTCGCAGAATGAGAGATGATGGTATAGTCATTGTATCTGTCATTATCAATGGTAAGGCGCAACTGGCTACAAAGCCGATCATTTCAATGCCTGGTATACTTGATTATAAGCAAGATGAAGAATTTGTTTATTCTATTGTGCAAGAAGTTATCGAAGCTATAGAACTTAGAAGAAAACAATCGAAAGCTCCTTTGTTAGTTGATGAAATTAGTGATTGTGTTAAGAAGACAATCCGTGGTATTCTAAAACATGAGATTAACAAATCGCCTTTAATTCTTGTGAATATTGGTGAGGTAGATTGAATAATATTCTTCGTTTTAAGTTATGGAGTAAGCGTTTATGAGTAAGAGAGCAAAAATATCCTTGATAGGTGCTGGTAACATTGGTGGAACTTTAGCACATATTATCGCAAGTAGAGCTTTAGCTGATGTAGTATTATTTGATTTATGGATCGGTAGGGCAAAAGGTAAGGCCTTGGATGTTGCTCAAGCAAAAACTTTAGATGGTTCTGATGTTAATTTAATTGGTACTAATGACTATAAAGATATCAAAGATTCTGACGTTATTATTATTACAGCTGGTATAGCAAGAAAGCCTGGTATGAGTAGAGATGATTTAATCTCAACGAATGCTGGTGTTATGAAAGAGGTCGCAGCAGGCATTAAAAAATATGCTTCTGATGCTTTTGTAATTGTTGTTACTAATCCACTTGATGTAATGGTGTATGTTTTACAGCGGGAAAGTGGGCTATTGCCAAATAAAGTCGTTGGTATGGCTGGAGTGCTTGATGCTGCTAGACTTAATTCCTTTTTGGCTGAAGAATTTAATGTTTCTGTTGAAAATGTGAATAGTTTTGTACTTGGTGGCCATGGTGATACAATGGTTCCACTTATTAGATATTCAACTATTAGCGGTATAGCTGTCCCCGATTTAATTAAAATGGGTTGGACTAGCCAAAGTAAGATTGATGCAATAATTGAGCGAACAAAAAATGGTGGTGGGGAGATTGTTTCTTTGCTTGAGACTGGATCTGCATATTATGCACCTGCTGCTTCTGCAATTGAGATGGCGGAGAGTTATCTTTATAATAAACGTAAAATTATACCATGTGCTGCTTACTTGAAGGGTGAATATGGTCAGAGCGATATTTATGTAGGTGTTCCTGTGGTTATAGGTAAAAACGGGGTTGAAAAAATCGTTGAAATTCAATTAAACCAAACAGAACAAGAGCAGTTTAATAATTCTATTAAGGCTGTAAAAGAGTTAATTCGCGCTGTTTAACTGATTAAATTTAAAAAATAATGACAGATTATGTAGTTGACGAAATTATTGCAATGCGTCTGGATAGATTTATAAGGCGCAAATATAATTATAATTTATCGCAGTCTGTTATTGAAAAATTTCTTAGAGTTGGTAAAATTAAAGTTAATGGTAAAAAGGCGAAATCAAATTTGCGCCTCTTGCAAAATGACGTCGTTACAATTAGTGATGAATTAAAATTTACCGATACAAAGAAAGGTAATATTTTCTCTTCTGCAGTGATATCTTTTGCTAAAAAAATTTTTTCTAAATATCTTATTTTGGAGACAAAAGAATTTATAGCTATTAACAAACCATTTGGTATGGCAACCCAAGGGGGTAGCAAAATTAATATTAGCGTAGATCATGCTCTAGCCTATATAAATCAGCATGATAATAAAGAATATAGGCTTGTGCATCGTTTAGATAAAGATACTAGTGGAATATTACTCATTGCAAAGGATTTAGCTAGTGCTACTTTGCTTGGTGAGGCCTTTAAAAAACAAGAAATAAAAAAAACCTATCTTGCTGTGGTTTTGGATAAACCTAAAAAACAAAAAGATTATATAGAAAGCTATATTGACAAAAAAACTAATGGGTCTTATGACTTAGTTGAAGAAAATAAAGATGGCAAATTTGCTAAAAGTTTTTATGAATTGCTGGGTTATAATTCAACAAATTCAATTATAAAATATACTCCATTAACTGGTCGAATGCATCAATTACGTTTTCATAGCAAAATGCTTGACTGCCCAATTTTAGGTGATATGAAATATGGTAATAATTTATATGATAGAATGATGCTTCATGCTTGGCAGATTATTTTACCTGAGAGTGTTTTTGGTAAAGAATATTTGATTGAAGCTCGCTTAGATAAATTTTTTATAGAATTTATTTCCGAAATAGCTCCTAGTTTTTTAGAAAAAATAAATAGACAAATAATTTGATAAAATTTAGAATGACCTCTACAAATAAAAATCAAGAATATTGAGTAAAAATATAAAATGACTACAGAAAAGCCATTATTTGAAAAAGTTCTGATAGCTAACCGTGGTGAAATTGCTCTTAGAATAATTAAAACTTTGCAAAAAATGGGTATACAATCTGTAGCCATTTATTCTGAGGCAGACACACATGCTCAACATGTGCAGCATGCTGATGAAGCATATTATGTAGGTGATTCTCCTGCGACTGAAAGTTATTTATCAATAAAAAACATTATTAGTGCTATTAGGGAGAGTGGTGCTGATGCTGTGCATCCTGGTTATGGATTTTTATCAGAAAATTCCAATTTTGCTAATATTTTAAAAAGAGAGGGAATCACACTCATAGGTCCAAGCGCTAAAGTAATAAAGCGTATGGGTGATAAAATTGAAGCAAAAAAAATTGCTATTGATTCGGGAGTAAGTACGGTCCCTGGTTATATTGGTACTATCAATAATGTTGATCAAGCAGTTGAGATCGCTGAAAAAATAGGTTTTCCCATAATAATTAAGGCAGCAGCTGGTGGTGGTGGGCGTGGGATGCGTGTAGTTAATAATGCAAAAGATATGGAAAAAGCATATCAGTCTGCAACATTTGAGGCAAAAAATAGTTTTAGTGATGGGAGAGTATTTATTGAAAAACTCATTGTTGCGCCGCGTCATATTGAAATTCAGCTTCTTGCGGATCAATATGGTAATGCAGTTTGCTTAGGTGAGCGTGAATGTTCTATTCAAAGACATCATCAGAAGGTGATAGAAGAAGCGCCAAGTTCATTCTTAGATGAAGCAACAAGACAAAAAATGTATTCTGAAGTAGCATCGCTTTCAAAAAAAGTAGGCTATTATTCTGCAGGCACAGTAGAATTTATGATGGATCAAGACAAAAATTATTATTTCTTAGAGATGAATACTAGGCTACAAGTTGAGCATCCTGTTACAGAGTTCATCACTGGGTATGATATAGTAGAGCAAATGATTAGAATTGCAGCTGGTGAGAAATTATCATTTACTCAAGAAGATGTGAAATTAACTGGTTGGTCTATAGAATCTAGAATATGCGCAGAAGATCCATCACGTGGTTTTCTGCCTTCAAGTGGAAGGATTTTAGATTATCAAACTCCACTTAAAGATCCAAATATTAGAATAGATAGCAGCATAGTCCCTGGTGGTGAAGTTAGCATGTTCTATGATGCTATGATTGCTAAATTAATTACCTATGGAAAAAATCGAGATGAAGCGGTAGCTCTTATGAGCTCATCTTTAAGTTCCTTTGTTATTCAAGGTATATCCCATAATATTAGCTTTCTTGAGGCATTAATTAATAATCCAAGATTTATTTCTGGAGATATTCATACTGGTTTCATTGATGAAGAATATCCTGATGGTTTTTCAGGCGCGTATCTCACTTCCGAAATTAGTGAGGTATTTTTAGCGACTGCAATTCATGTTTATTTAAGCGAGCAAAAAAGATTTTTCTCAGTTGATAATCAAATTATTGATCAATCTCATAAAATAGGTACCAGGTGGGTTGTATCGATAGATAATGAACAATATCCTGTTATAATTAAAGAAGTGGAAGATGGTTATAATATTAGATATGGTACAAATAGGATATCAATACGCAGTAACTGGGCTTTAGGAAGCCATTTATTTGCAGCTATTATTAATGGACAAAAAGTAAATGTAAAAATTGTGGATATTCCAACAGGATATAGTCTTACTCATTCTGGGATTACAGTTAATGCTTATGTTCGCTCACCTAGAATGTCAGAGCTTGAGGCATTGATGCCAGCGCGACATGTGGCTTATGATTCAGATGAGTTAACTGCACCGCTTTCGGGGCAAATAATTGCTATAAAAATTAAGGTTGGTGATAAGGTAGAAATAGGTCAAGAATTAGTTGTGCTAACAGCGATGAAAATGGAAAATATAATTATAGCCCAGCGTGCTGGTAAAATTGCTAATATTTTAGTCAAAGAATTTGAAAATGTTGCAACAGGCCAGGTTATTATTGAATTTGAATAAATAATTTATTGTTCTTGATAAAAATTTTTTTGTTTATATAATGTATTTTTTAAATATAAATATTTTGAAGTTTTACATATGATAAAAAAATTAGTTAAATTGGCATTTATATGTTCATTTTTTATTTTTAATTCACAAGCTTTGGCCGGTGGAAATTTTGCTTTTGGTCCAAAAATTGGTACTCAAGGTCTAGGTCTTGAAGCAAGAACTCCAATTATAGATAATAATTTATATTTAAGATTAGGCGGTAATTATTTTCAATATAAAAGAAGTGAAGAAGTTAAAGCTTTTGGGTCGAAATTAATAAATAATACAAATTTACAAAACCCTATAATAAATAATATTATCGCTGGAGGTGTTGACTTTAATTTACCTTTAAAGGGTAAGTTAAAATTGCTTACTGTACCGATAATGTTTGACTATCATCCTTTTGATAATTCTGGTTTTAGGGTTACTGCTGGTGTTGCTTATAATGGCAATAAGATTGATATTGATTCTAGATCTGTTATAACTGATGCAAATGGTTCTGTTATTGATGGTAATACTCAATTAGTTGCAGGAGTTACAGCAGATCAGTTTAATAAAGATATTATTGGCACGCTTAGTGGTTCAGTAAAAGTGGGTAACTCTTTTGCTGGAATTTTAACAATAGGTTATGACAATTCCTTTATGAATACAGGGCCTTTTTCTTTTTCCGCTGAAGCTGGTTTAATGTATGCTGGTAAGCCAAAAGTTACTATAAAAGGTACAGGTTCTTTGTTTGGTGATAAAGAAGTTGTAGATTATCTAAATAGAGAAGTTGACTCTCAATTCAAGGCGCTTAATAAATATTTAAAATTCTATCCTATTTTGTCTATTGGCGTGAAATATACTTTCTAAACTTACTATAATATAAGAATGATGGGAGTTGTTCTGGCTGTGGTCATAGGAGCAAAGATAACCGATTAACTCAAGAGCGATTCCATTGCCAAACATGTGATTACAAAGAAAACGCAGATATAAATGCTGCTAAAAATATATTAGCGGCCGGGCGGGCCGTGTTAGCCTGTGGAGAGATTGCGTTAGTGAACTCTATGAACGCGAATTAAGGATAAGGCTGGAGTTAAGCTATAGGTTGTGAATAGGTTACAACTTGATTTACACAGTTAAATGAACATCCCCTGATGTAGTAGTCCCAGCTTGTTGCAATCTTTTCCATCTTTGATTAAAAGCAATAAAATATGGATTCGTAAACTGGCTTTTGTTATATAACAACTCTTTTTTACTATTATAATCTATTATCTCTCCTCCAGCTGCATTAATTAGTGCATGTCCTGCTGCTATATCCCACTCCATAGTCGGACCGAATTTAGGATATATATCAGCAGCCCCTGAAGCAACCATACAAAGCTTTATAGAACTTGAAGCTGCTATGATTTCTGAAAAATTATTATTCTCGATATATTTTTTAGTATTTTCATTAAAATTCGTTGAACTGACAACTGCAATATATCCTTCTTTGTTTTTTGCTATATTACTAATTAAACTGCCTGCACATTCTATGACAAGATTATTTTTATGATCAGTATAATATAGTTTCTTGCTCACTGGATGATAAATAAAACCAAGCTTTGGTTTGTGATTTTCAATAAGCGCAATATTAACTGTAAAATTAACTAAATTTTTTATATAACTCCTAGTACCATCAATCGGATCAACAAGCCAAAATGATTCAGCTAAAATAGGCTTTCTTACCTCTCTTTCTTCACAAATTATAGGAATATCAGGTGTAAGTTTGCTGATATTTTTATAAATGAAATTGCTTAATTCCAAATCAGCATTACTAACAGGAGAACCATCTTCTTTATGGTTAACAACTAAGCCTTTTGCTCTTAAAGCTAAAGCAATATCACCTGCAGCTGTAATTACTTTTTTTAAATTGAAAATAAGTTGCTGATTCATAAAATTTTATAATTTTTTTGTTAATATTAATTATTAATAACATTACTTACTTCTTGCATCTGGCTTAAATCACCATTGCAATGCAAAATAATATCGCAACCAGCCTCACACGCTTTTTTGGTAATATCTCTAATCGAACCATGCAAAGCTTTCATGCAGATATCATCCGTAACTATTTTACCTTTAAAACCAATCTGATCTCTTATATATGAGATAAGTTTTTTAGATAATGTTGCAGGTTGTTCTGTATCTATAGATGTATAAATTATATGAGCAGTCATAGCCCATAGATTTTCATTTGCCAATTGCTTAAATATTTTAAAATCTGTTTTCTCTAGCTCTGCTAATTTAGTGTCTATAATCGGTAAATTAAAGTGGCTGTCCACTTTAGCTCTACCATGACCTGGAATATGCTTAATTATAGCTATACCATCTTTTTCATTAATCGCTTTTATTGCTTCTTTTGCTAAAGCCACTACTTGTTCTAAATTATCGCCCAGAGAGCGGTCCCCTATCACATTACTAGCACCTTTATGTAAAATATCACATACTGGAGCACAAGGAGAATCTATGCCCAATTCTTTTAACTCTGTCATTATTTTTAAATAATGTTCTCTAACAGCTTCCTTTGCTTGCCCTTTATCTGTTGGATAAATCTCTGCAAAATGCTCCATGGCTTTATAATCATTTTCAGTTATTTCTTTTAACCTATTGACTCTACCACCTTCTTGATCCATAAAAATTTTTACTCCTGGCAGCAATAATTTTATTGATTTTGTTAATTCTTTTAATTGCTTGTAAGTTTCAATATTACGAGCAAATAATATAATCCCCAAAGGCTTAGAGCTGATAAAAAAATCTTTTTCTTTTTCTGTTAATTTTTTACCAGAAATACCAAAAATCGCTTGGTGATTTTTACTATTTTTCATAATTTTTTATCTCTTCATATTTAAAACAATTAATATCATGATCATTAATCATACCAACAGCCTGCATAAAGGCATAGCATATGGTGCTGCCAACAAATTTAACACCATTTTGTTTTAAGCTCTTGCTCATTAGATCTGACTCTTTACTAGTAACTGGCATTTTATCATCTAACCTATTTTTATTAACAGGTGCAAATTGCCATAAATATTTACTAAAGCTACCATATTCTTTTACTATCTTTATAAAAGCTTTAGCATTACTAACAGAGGCATCTATTTTTAACTTGTTTCTTATAATTCCTGGATTTTGCAGCAATTGTTTTTTTTTCTTCTTATCATATGTTGCAATAATATAAGGGTTAAAATTATCATATGCTAGACGATAATTATTTCGTTTTTTTAAAATAACAGCCCAACTAAGGCCAGCCTGAGCACCCTCTAAAATTAAAAATTCAAATAATAAATTATCATCATAAATAGGTCTGCCCCATTCTTCATCATGATATTTAATCATATCATAATTTTCTTGACTCGACTTTAACCATTTACAACGCTTGATCACTGCTTAAACTTAATGGATTTTATCTAAATTACCAATTGTTGAGAATCTATCAACATAATATAGCGACACATTACCAACAGCACCATTTCTATGTTTTGCAACTAAAAGTTCTGCTATATTATGACATTTATTTAAGTCTTCTTGCCACTGAGCATATTTAGGATCACCAGACTTAGGTTCCTTACGCTTAAGGTAATATTCCTCACGATATATAAACATCACTACATCTGCATCTTGTTCTATCGAGCCAGATTCGCGCAAATCTGAAAGCATAGGTTTTTTGTCATCTCTTTGCTCTACTGCCCTTGAAAGTTGCGAAAGAGCAATCACGGGAATATTCAGCTCCTTTGCTAAAGCTTTAAGCCCTTGAGTTATAGCAGAAATCTCGAGCACCCTATTTTCTGATTTATTGGTACCACGAAGCAATTGAAGATAATCAATAAATAAAATTTTTAAATTATGTTTACGCTTTAATTTTCTAGCCCTAGTTCTAACTGCAGAAATAGTTAAAGCCGGAGTATCATCAATGAAAATTGGCATATCTGCCATTTCGATTGCTGCTTTTCTAAGATCGTTATAATGTTCTTCGCTAACTTTACCACTGCGAAGAGCGCTAGAATCAATCTTAGTCATCATTGATAATAATCTAGTAGCTAATTGTTCTGATGACATCTCAAGAGAAAAGAAACCAACAGATGGTTTTGGAGCTCCATCTTTTGCCTTAGCCATCAAAGCTCTGCAAGCATTAAGTGCAAAATTTATTGCAAAGGCAGTTTTACCCATCGATGGCCTTGCTGCAATAATTACTAAATCAGAATTATGGAAACCTGAAAGTTTAAGATCAAGATCACGAAGCCCAGTTGAAATACCAGTAACATGATCAGAATTTTTCATTGCTCTATTAATATTATCAAGAGATAAATTAACATAATCTTTAACAGCCACGAAACTCTTTTCGTTTAATCCCTCACTTGCCAGATTATATAAATGACTTTCAGCAAGTTCCAATTGCTCCGGACCCGATTGTTCTAAAGTAGAATTATAAGCATTATTAACTATATCCTCACCTATTTCAATTAGATTACGTTTTAAAGCAAGATCAAATATTATTCTGCCATAATCATAAGGATTAATAACTATCATCGCCATAGTTGTTAATTTAACTAGATATTCTTCACCTTGAAGATCAATAAAAAATTGATCTTTATCAAGCATCGACTTCAAAGTAACAATTGATGGTGTAAGATTTTTTTCAATAATAATTTCAATAGAATGATAAATTCTTTGGTGCATCGCCTCAAAAAAATGTTCTGGACGTAAAAATTCATTAACCTGCTCAATTAGATTTGGGTTAATAATAATCGCACCAAGCAACATTTGTTCAGCCTTAATATTAGCAGGAATTACCCGCTCTATTGAATCTTGCAATGTTTTAATATCTGCGCGCATCAAGTTCTATATTTTATTCGTTATCTAAATTTTGTGCTTTTACATCATGAAGTGTCTGTTTTAATACATCGTTAAGACCTGTGTTATTATAAGTAGAAATGGGATAGATATTTTTTGCTCCAGAGAGTTTTTTTAATAATTTTATTTTCTCAAGCAAATCATCTTGATCCATAACATCAATCTTATTAAGACATAAAATTTCCTTTTTGTCTTTCAGTAATGGAGAATATGATTCAAGTTCATTCCTGATTGTAATATAATCTTCATCAATATGATTAGAATTGCCATCTAATATATGGATCAAAACACCACATCTTTCAATATGTTTTAAGAATTTATCACCAAGACCCGTACCCAAATGTGCACCTTCAATTAACCCAGGAATATCTGCAAGTACAAATTCTTCATCATCAATCTCTACAACGCCCAGTTTTGGTTTTAAAGTAGTAAAATGATAATTTGCAATTTTTGGTGTAGCATTAGTCGTTTTACTTAAAAAGGTAGATTTACCAACATTAGGCAAGCCAACAAGCCCCGCATCTGAAAGCAATTTTAACTTCAAGTAAACATCCAGTTCGCCACCAATTTCACCATCAGTACGCCTTCTTGGTGATCTATTAGTGCTAGATTTAAAATGCGCATTACCAAGGCCGCCCATGCCGCCTTTTAATATTTCAAATCTTTCATTATCTTTAGTAAAATCATAAATCAATAAATCACCATTCTCAGAAAAAATTTGCGTTCCAACGGGAATTTTTAATATAAGTGCCTCACGAGATTTACCAGTCATGTTGCGTCCTTTGCCATATTCACCATTTTCTGCTTTAAAATGACGCTTAAACCTAAAATCTAATAAAGTATTAATATGAGAATTACTTTCAAAAATAATCCCGCCCCCAGAGCCGCCATTACCACCGTCTGGTCCGCCATTTTCGATATATTTTTCGCGTCTAAAACTGACCGCTCCCGCGCCGCCATTTCCTGCTTTGAGATATATCCTCGCTTCATCTATAAACTGCATATATTTATATTAAATATTTTAAACACGTCATTGTAACAAATTTATTGATAAGTGTCATTACGATTCTAAAAAACAAGCTTGAGAAGGTAGTTAAATATAGAAAAAGCGCCCCGAAGAGCGCTTTTTAAAAATGGTAAAAATAAAAAATGAATAATAAATTAGAAATTAACTCTTAACTTAAATGAACCAGTATGGGACATAAACTTTTTACTCAAACCTAAATCATAACCGATATTTACATCTACTGAATCACCAGCGCCAAAAAGCAAACTTACTGAACCACCTACATTATAGTATCCTTTAGATATTTTTTCAGATGGTATAGTATAATCGAAACCGTCACCTATCAATATTTTCGTATCAGAACTCTTAGTACTAAAAGCGTAATCAACATTAGCATGTAATTCTGGTACTAAATTCATGCCTGACATATCTGAATTATATTTAAACGACACTCCTCCAATAAGAGAATCACGGTTAGCATCACTCTTGCCTACCTCTCTATTTAGGCCATTACCAGTTTCCTTATAACCATCTACTTTCACATGATTAATTGCGCCACCAATCGTTGGGGTAACTTCCATTGCACCCATTGCATAAACATAACCAACTTCTAACTTACCATTAACTATGTTGGCCTTAGTTTTAGCACTCGCAATATTGCCAGCTAAATCACCAGTATCTCTCTTTTTCTTAATACTAGATCTGCCATAACCAACTTGACCTGCAAGGAAAACCTCTGGCGAGAAACTATGCATGCCATAAACATTAAAAATATGAGAATTAGAATCATTTTTCGTCTCGCTATCAGTTTTGTTAGTTACATCACTTTTGAAGAATGAATAAGCCAAACCAAGCATAGACTCATCACCAGTATCAAAACCAATTGTTGCACCTTTTTGACTAAATTTATAACCAGTTTCTCTGTCAAAAGCTTTTTGCGTGCCGCTACTAATAGTACCCTTTATCCAAGCACCATAAGTTTCAAAAGGATCACCCGCTGCAACACCAGCAGCAGAGCCAAAACGCACACCTCTTATAACATTAATTCTATCTGATAAAATACCAGAATTAATAAGCGAATTATTCAAAACACTTCTAGAGGTTTGAGAGTCAGGTCTCTGCACAGATGGTAAATCACCAACATTAACACTACCAGGCTCGTCTTCTAAAAACATGCTTAACTCTTCTTTACTCTCAGCTGAGCCAATAAACTCCTCTTCAAGAATATCATTGAATTTTTGCTTTAAAGCTTCAGGCAAATTAGCAAGATCTACAAAATCATCTTTGTTAATCAATTGCTTTAATAGCTCTTGATTCTCTCTTGAATTTCTTGCAACAATAAACTCAGGATCAGCTTTAATCAAGCCAGTTAAAACAACTCCTTCTTGTTCTTTTTTTGCTATTTTATCCGTTAAATCTTTTATTACATTAGCATCTGCATTTGTCTTTTTGCTCTCAGTATTTAATTGGGTTTGTAAATTATCAATTTCCTCATGTATAATGTCAAGCTCATCCTCTTTTTTTCCAACTTTTACAAGAGTTGATTTAATTACTTTTCCAAATTCATCTGCAAACTTTTTAGTGTTGTTTTTTGCAGCTAAATCAAAAGCTTCAAAAGCTGTTCCTAGTTTTTGAAACATATCCTTAGTATCTTCCTCAGCTGCCGCTGTCACAAAAAGATCTTTTATTTGCTCTTCTTCAGTAAGACCATTTTTGATTGCTGTTTTTATACCAGCAATGCTTTTATTTAACTCATCGACTGTAACATCTTCTCCCACTAAATTCTCACTGACGCCAGACAAACTTTGTAGGAAATTTTCTTTACTTGGATCTTCATTAATAAACACATCCTCTAATAAAGATGCTAATTTAGCTCCAGATAAAAAATCAAAATCAGGTTCAAATTCTTCAGGATTTGTAATGTTATTTGCTGGATCTTTAGCATAATTTTCTATAGCAGCTGTTAAAAGCTTCGAATCCTTGTACTCCGTGTTTTCAAAAGTAAAAGAGTATTGACCAGGGTTGTATTTAACAACAGGTTTAGCAGCACCAAATGCACTACTAGAAGCAAATATTGAAGAAGCCAAAATTACCGATGCGAGTTTTTTATTCATAAATTTAACCTATATTTTTGTTTTATATTGAAAGACATTATTTGTTAATAATAAATCCTAACATTGCTAGTTAAAGTCGTTTTAACTTATAACTTAGTAATGAAGCAAGACCTGAAAATTTTTTAGCACACAAGAGGTTTTATGTCAATCCTTATTAACCTAACATAGTGAGCATAAAATTAGCCTTTAATGCATTATCAAATTCTGCCATTTTTACATCAGCACCAAGCGACTTAATTGAACTCATTTTTACCCCCTCTATACCGCATGGTATAATGGCTGAGTAATTGTCGAGATTTGTATCAATATTAACAGCAATACCATGATATGCCACCCATTTTCTCACTCTAATTCCAATTGAAGCGATCTTGGTGTCAATATTATTTTTATCTTTAACCCAAACACCTGTTTTCCCCTTAATAACATAGGCTTGTAAGCCAAATTCAGCTAAGGTTGATATAATCCAGTTTTCAAGAAATTGTAAATATCTCTTTAAATTTTTTTTATGTTGCAAATTTACAACTGGATATATTACTCTTTGACCTGGGCCATGATAAGTGAAACGTCCTCCTCTACCGACATTAACGACTGGAAATATAGTTTTATTTAACAATTCTTTAGAATTTGCGCTTGTGCCCGCAGTATAAATAGATTTATGTTCAAATAAAAACACTGCATCAGGTGCCTTATGATTAATAATTTGATTTAACCTTTCTTCCATGGTTTTTACACCAAATTGATATTCTATCAAACCAGGAAATTTAATCCATTCTAGCAAAATAACAACCTAAACAAATAGATAAAAATATTTAAGTATAATATTTATCAATTCTTTTTCTATAAAAATTTTATTTAGCAATTGATAGAGTTAATTATCTAATATATATTGATATTGTTTGGATATAAAAATCTTAAATAAAATTGGGAAATATAATTATGAGTTTGGAATTCAAGGCACCTGAAAATATTATTTTACAACCAGTTATCACAGTTTTTGGCGTTGGTGGCGCTGGCGGTAACGCTGTAAATAATATGATTAGGTCTAACTTGCAGGGAGCCAAATTTGTGGTTGCTAACACTGATGCCCAAGCTTTAACTCATTCAGAATGTGAGAATAAGATCCAGCTAGGAGCTCTTTCAACTAAGGGGCTTGGCGCTGGTGCATTTCCTGATATTGGCAGAGAAGCGGCGATTGAATCTGAAAGTGAGATAAGATCTTACCTTGAAGGTAGCAATATGGTTTTTATTACTGCTGGCATGGGCGGCGGCACGGGAACTGGTGCCTCACCTGAAATAGCTAGAGTCGCTAAAGATTTAGGAATTTTAACTGTGGGGGTAGTAACTAAACCATTTTTATTTGAAGGCAGCAGAAGAATGGCGATTGCAGAAAATGGACTTAAAGAATTACAGCAATATGTAGATACTTTAATAGTGATTCCAAATCAAAATTTATTTAGAGTAGCTAATGAAAATACTACTTTTACAGATGCTTTTAAAATGGCAGATGAAGTTTTACATTCTGGTGTAAGAGGGGTTACGGACTTAATCACTATGCCCGGCCTTATTAATCTTGATTTTGCTGACATTAAAACCGTAATGAGTGAAATGGGTAAGGCAATGATGGGCACGGGTGAAGCTTCTGGAGAAGAAAGAGCAATTAAAGCCGCTGAAGCTGCTATTGCTAACCCATTGCTTGACCATAGCTCAATGTCTGGTGCTAATGGCGTATTAATTAATATTACTGGTGGTAAAGATATGACTTTATATGAGGTTGACAGCGCCGCTAATAGAATCAGGGAAGAGGTAGGCGATACTGATGCAAATATCATTTTTGGCTCTACTTTTAATTCTGAACTGCAAGGTATCATCAGAGTTTCTGTAGTTGCAACTGGTATAGATTCAGAATCTGTTAATATTGCCAGAACTGAAAGACAAAATATTAAAGAGGAAATTGAAGAGGAAATTACCGAAGAAGAATTTCCTACTGAAATTGAAGAAATACCGGAATATAATGCAAATAAGCAAGACAAAACCTCTGATCTGGAGGATGAAATACAAAAAAAATTATCAAAATTAGCTTCAGAAATTGACTCAGAAAATCATAATTTAAAACATCAAGCTAATTTTAATGATAATATTATAGAAACAAAATCTATAAAAGCACCAAAACAATCTTTTTTAAAGCGCATATGGAGCTCCCTCAAGGCAGCTGAAGAATCAAATGACGTTAAAATTGAAGAAACAATTGGTCGCCATACTGTAAATAATAAAGAATGTAATAACAATTTTTCTAGCTCTAAAATTCAAGATACACCAGCTTTTTTAAAAAAAAATAAATAATAAATGACCGGCTTTTTTGATAAATTAAAATCAGCACTCCAAAAAACTTCAGGCAAGATAAGTTCTGGCATAGATGAAGTTTTTATAAAGAAAAAATTAGATTCAGAAACGCTAGGTCATTTAGAAGAGTTATTAATATTATCAGATATTGGCTCTAACCTTGCTAAAAATATTACATCTGAATTAAAAAATAAAAAATTTAATAAAGAAGTCAGTTCAAAAGAAATTAAACAAGAATTGGCCCTGATTATTGAAAATATATTAGCTAAAGCTAACCATGAATTTAAACTGCAAAATGGCTTAAATATTATTTTAGTCATAGGTGTAAATGGCAATGGAAAAACCACTTCCATTGGTAAATTAGCTGCACATTATTCGAATAAAGGCAAAAAAATTGCAATTGCAGCTTGCGATACTTTCCGAGCAGCAGCAACTGAGCAAATAGCAAGCTGGGCACAAAAAACTAAAGTTCGTTTATTTACTGGTGACGATAAATCAGATCCAGCCAGTGTTGCCTATGAAGCAATTTCCCAATCTAAAAAAGATAAAATTGATATATTATTTTTAGACACTGCCGGTAGGTTACATAATCACAAAAATTTGATGGATGAATTAGCTAAGATTATAAGAGTTATTAAGAAAATAGATGAATCAGCGCCACATCATAGCTTATTAGTCATTGACTCAACAACAGGACAAAATGCAGCTATACAAGCACAGCAATTCCAAACGCTTGCAGCTGTAACTGGGCTTATTATTACCAAATTAGATGGCACTGCAAAGGCTGGGTCTATTGTTGGAATAGTAGATAAGCACTCACTTCCAGTGCATTTTATTGGTATTGGTGAAAAAATTGACGATCTAAAGCCCTTTTCAGCAAGTAATTTTGCCAAAGCCCTGGTTGGTTTAGAACAATAAAATTTTTTAAAGCTGAGCTTAATGATTTATTCTAATATATTCAATAATGTCTTTTTCTGTATCGCTCATGTAAAAATGCTTCATATATTTGCCATTTTTATCCATTAGATAGACAAATGATGAGTGGTCTATCATATAATTGCTCGATGTAGCATTAGAATCCTGAGATTTTGCATGAAATACTTTATATAAATCTGCTACTTTTTTGATTTCATCTTCAGAACCTGTTAGACCTATAAATTTTGGATGAAAATGACTGAGATATTCTTTTAATAATTTCTGACCATCTCTTTCAGGATCTATCGTAATAAAAATTGGTAATATATCGATTTTATATTTTTCTAAAGTAGATATTACATTCGTTAATTTATTGAGGGTAGTAGGACAAATATCCGGACAATACGTAAAACCAAAGTAAACTAAACTTAACTTCCCTTTCATTTTGTTGCTGTTAAATTTATCACCATTATGATCTGTTAAAGTAAAGTCACCACCTATTAATGCATTATTTTCAATACCACCTCTGCCAGCAAGAGGCTTATTTGGTAGCTCTACAGCAAGTAAGATATATAAAGATACAGCAGCTATCAACGCGCTCATTATTATAATTATTTTAGTTGTTCTGTTATTTTTCATTATTATTCCTCATTTTTTTATAAAAAATTAATATTTTTTACCAAAGACCTCTTGTAAAAAAAATATCGTATATTATATAAATATCATAAAATAGGATAGGAAGCTGTACAAGCGGTTTATTTATATTAAATTAAAAATTAGGAGTTTATTATGGGTAAGATAATAGGTATTGATTTAGGAACAACTAATTCTTGCGTTGCAGTTATGGAAGGTAAGAGTCCTAAAGTTTTGGCGAATATAGAAGGTTTAAGGGTTACTCCTTCTATGGTTGCTTTTGCAAATGATGAAATATTAGTTGGTGAGCCAGCAAAACGACAAGCGGTAACAAACGCATCTAATACATTATTTGCTATTAAGCGTTTAATTGGTAGATCAATGAATGATCCTACTGTAAAAAAAGATCAAGAAATAGTGCCATATAAAATAGTTAGGGCTGACAATAGCGATGCTTGGGTTGAGGCAAACGGCAAAAAATATTCTCCTAGCCAGATTAGTGCCTATATTTTACAAAAAATGAAGGAAACTGCAGAAAATTACCTAGGTGAAAAAGTTACTCAAGCTGTTATTACTGTTCCGGCTTATTTTAACGATGCTCAGCGCCAGGCAACTAAAGACGCTGGTAAGATAGCTGGCCTTGAAGTGCTTCGTATAATTAATGAACCAACTGCTGCTGCTCTTGCTTATGGCCTTGATAAGACGGAAAATAAAACAATAGTAGTGTATGATTTAGGCGGTGGTACCTTTGATGTATCTATTCTTGAAATTGGTGACGGTGTATTTGAAGTAAAGGCTACTAATGGCGACACTTTCTTAGGCGGCGAAGATTTTGATATGAAAATCTTAAATTATCTGCTTGATGAATTTAAGAAGGATAGTGGCGTTGATTTAAAACAAGATCCTCTTGCTTTACAAAGATTAAAAGAAGCTGCAGAAAAAGCTAAAAAAGAACTTTCTTCATCACAGCAAACTGACATCAACTTGCCTTATATTACTGCAGATAGCACAGGTCCGAAACATTTAAATATCAAGCTTACAAGAGCTAAGCTGGAAACTTTAGTGATGGAACTTATTGATAAGACTATTGAACCTTGTAAAAAAGCATTGCAAGATGCTGGTTTAAAAGCAAGTGATGTGCATGAAGTTGTCTTAGTAGGTGGTATGACTAGAATGCCAAAAGTGATTGAAAAAGTAAAAGATTTTTTCGGACGCACACCGCATAAAGGTGTTAATCCTGACGAAGTTGTGGCACTTGGTGCTGCAATTCAGGGCGGTGTATTGCAAGGTGATGTTAAGGATGTATTATTGCTTGATGTAACTCCTTTATCTCTTGGTATTGAAACTTTAGGCGGTGTTTTCACTAGACTAATTGATAGAAATACCACTATTCCTACAAAAAAGAGTCAAGTTTTTTCTACAGCTGATGATAATCAGCATGCTGTAACAATTAGGGTTTTCCAAGGTGAGCGTGAAATTGCTGCTAATAATAAATTACTTGGTCAATTTAACCTTGAGGGCATACCGCCTGCAGCTCGCGGAATGCCACAAATTGAAGTTACTTTTGATATTGATGCTAATGGTATTGTGCATGTTTCTGCAAAGGATAAAGCAAGCGGTAAAGAACAAAAAGTTACTATTCAGGCTTCTGGCGGTTTAAAAGAAGAAGAAATTGAGGCAATGGTTCAAGATGCTGAAAAAAATGCTTCAGAAGATAAAAAACGCAAAGAAATAATAGAAGTAAAAAATAAAGCTGATAGTTTAGTTTATTCTACTGAAAAAGCTTTGACGGAACATGGTGATAAAATTTCTGGCGAAGAAAAAGCTGCGATAGAATCTGCTGTAAGCGAGTTGAAATCTGCTTTAGAGGAAGATAATCAGGAAAAAATTGCTGAAAAAACAGAAGCTCTTGCAACTGTTAGTATGAAGCTGGGTCAAGCTATGTATGGGGATGCAGCCTCTGGTATGCCTCCTGGCGCAACAGGTAGTCAACAGCAAGAAGAGCAAGAGCAAAATTCAGATGATTCTGCTACTAATAGCAAAGTAGTAGATGGTGAATTTAAAGATGTTAGTGATAATAAATAATTTGAGTAATTTATAAACTATTTTGTCGTACATATTTAATTTAGTAAAATTATATATGTACGCTTATTATTTTGTATACCATGCTATTTTGTTTGGTAGAGTTTAATTTAATGAGTAGAATAAATCTACCCAATATATGAATGAATATTTATGTCAAAAAGAGATTATTACGAAATCCTACAAGTATCAAAATCCGCTAATGCTTCAGAGATTAAGAAAGCTTATTTGAAATTAGCTAAAAAATATCATCCTGATCAAAACCCGGATAATCCTGATGCGGAGAAAAATTTTAAGGAGATTAGCGAAG
This sequence comes from uncultured Rickettsiaceae bacterium, assembly GCA_964352655.1. GTDB lineage: Bacteria > Pseudomonadota > Alphaproteobacteria > Rickettsiales > Rickettsiaceae > Megaera. The sequence continues at coordinate 6,272 of CAYGSI010000015.1, read as the reverse complement.
CTTACGACATATTGAAAGATGAACAAAAACGTGCTGCTTATGATAGGATGGGCCACGCTGCATTTTCTCATGGCACTGGCGCTTCTAGCGGTTTTAGTGGCGGCGGGACTGGTTTTAATTCAAATGATATAAATGATATTTTTGGTGATTTTTTTAATGATTTTATGGGCAGCTCAAGGTCAGGAGCGCGCAATAGAGGTAATATAAATAGTCGAGGCGCTGACTTGAAATATAATATTTCTATTAATCTTGAAGAGGCGTTTTCTGGAGTTGATAAATCTGTTAGTTTTTCTACTGAGGTTAAATGCAGCCCTTGTTCTGGGAGCGGTTCAAAAGATTCTGGCTCAACTACCTCATGTTCAACATGTGGTGGTGCTGGAGTTATCAGAATGCAGCAAGGTTTCTTTACTATAGAGCAAACTTGTAATAAATGTGGCGGGCAAGGGCAAATGATAAAAAACCCATGTTCTACTTGCCATGGCCAAGGCAGAATATCAAAACAAAAAAATTTGGTTATCAATATTCCAGCTGGCATCGAAAATGGTACAAAAATTAGAATAACTGGCGAAGGCGAGGCTGGTTTAAGAGGTGGATCAAACGGTGATTTATATGTTTTTGTTAGCATTAAGCCTCACGATATTTATAAACTTGAAAATGGTAATTTACATTTTAAATTACCTCTTACTTTTACAAAAGCTGCCTTAGGCGGAGAAGTTGAAGTACCAACAATTGATGGCTCAAAAGTAATGTTGACAATACCAGCTGGTACAGAAACTGGTGATCAATTACGTTTGCGTCAAAAGGGTATGTCTAAAGTAAGATCAAGCGCTCGAGGTGATCTTTACGCTCATGCTTATGTACAAACACCAAAAAACCTTACAAAAAAACAAAGGGATTTACTTGAAGAGCTAGATGCAGAACTTGGTGATATGAAGCAAAATTACTCTGATGGTGGTTTTTTTGCTAAGATGAAGAATTTATGGTCTTGAAATTATAGTAACCCGCTTATAGAATCTTAAATTCAACATTCTTGGGTTTAGTTATTATGATTTCCAAAATTTTTTTATTAATTTTGCTCTTTTTACCCTTTTCAATTTGCGCAGATAGAATAAATGGTAATTTTTTTGTTAAAGACAAATATTTTGATTTTACCAAGTCTATTATCGCTGGTAAGTGCACAGGCCGTACGCCCTACCCTTATCTTTTTCATGATGAAGAAGAATTAGTGCATGAAATTAATGATGAAATTTCAGATTTTGTTGAATTATACGCTGTGTGCAACCAAGGCGAAAGAGATAATTTTACCGTAACTTATGATTTACCCAACCCAGGCTTAGAACAATATTTTAGCGTAAGATGGATTACAAAAAAAGATGGTAATTTATATAGAATTGATAGTTTAAATTTTAATTTATTTACAACAAAATTGGTAGAAATTGATGAGGTGATGAACGATTTAAGTAGTAGTTTATTATCTGAAATTATTAGGCTTTCAGATGGGCATTTAGCATCACACATAAAATGGGAATGTTTATTAGATAAAATCAGAACAAGAGATATTCAGTTTTATCTTAAAGATGGTAAATGGTATTTAGTTTTTAATGCCACCACTAATAATGATAAAGTGGTAGAATTTCAGATACCTGAATATTTTATGCATGGTGATGAAATATCAGAAAGACTTTAATTGCTGGGCAAAGCTTGTATATATTATTATAAAAATAAAAAATGGATAAAAGCAACTCAGCCAATCTTAAACTAGCTGCCGCTATTTTCATGCTATTTTGCAGCATGTTGATATTAGCATTTGCTTCAGTGCCTATATATAATTTATTTTGCAAAGCAACTGGTTTTGGTGGAACTACAAAGCGTCAAGAAGTTTTTGTAAAAAAAACGAAAGGTACCAGACAAATTATTGTTGAATTTGATGCTAATATAGATAAAAACCTGCCTTGGCATTTTAAACCTAAACATAGAAAAGCTAAAGTTACAACTGGTGAAAATGTACTAATTTTTTATGAGTCTGAAAATTTAAGTACAAAAGATATTATCGGCACATCGATCTATAATGTTACTCCTGATAAAGCCGGCAAATATTTTGTTAAAATTCATTGTTTTTGTTTTGAAGAGCAATTATTAAAAGCTGGGCAAAAAATGCTAATGCCTGTTTCTTTTTATTTAGACCCGGCCTTAGAAAAAGACCCAGAAATGAGCGGTATCGAAAACATAACTTTATCTTATAGTTTTTTTAAGGTAAAAGAGCTTTAAATATGGCATAATAATTAAATTTAACATTATGCTTGCACTGGGGTAGAAATTCATATATATTTCTCTTGTTTTTGACTGTTATATCAAGTTATCATTTTAAAATATAAGCAGACAAAAACTGTAAAATATGTTTATATAAACATGTTTATATGGTTACTAGGTAAAATTTGGTACTAGAGGGGGTGTAGCTCAGTTGGTTAGAGCATCTGCCTGTCACGCAGAAGGCCGCGGGTTCGAGTCCCGTCACTCCCGCCATTATTTACCGTATAATTTGCAGTTCGCTTCATCTTTTAGCTTAAATTCCGGTTATTTTAATTATAGCGTGTTTTTCAAGATAAAAAGTCCCTCCGTCAAAATCCCTTCATCCTATATGCAGCAAGGGATTTAAGATTATAGAAGTAGTTGCCAGATCCATAAGAAAACGCTATAAATAGGGCATAAAGCTTATGGAAATGGAGTAAAAAATGCCAGCAGAAAAAATAGACCTGACGCAAAGACAAGGAAGTTAATTGTTTATAACACTTAAAAAGTCCGCCATCAACTGGTCCTATTTTTGGGGGGCATTACGAAACTTAGCACCGATTATACAAAATTTGATTTTTTGCATAAAAATTTGTCTTGCTCAAAGTTTATGAGCAATTTTGACGGATGGACTAGAGAGGAGTGGATGTCAAAGAATCTACTGTAGCTGCCTTGCTGCTTGGTTATCTTCAAGCCAAATATTTTTCTCAAGAAGAAATTTTTGCTGCAACTTTACTATTTCCGGGTCAGGCTGATCTGTAAATTGTCTAGCTCCTAGATATAATATATTATAAAGCTCTATACCAAAAGCTTTCATTCCGGAATATTCTATTTTTTTTAATTGGCTTTTAATTTTATCAAAAACAATAATTTTCTTAGGTGAAATATTGGTAATTTTTATTAAGTCAAGTAGGGTGCGTGATTTATCAAAAGGACCGGTAAATAATATACCTTTGTAAAAGATAGCTTCCCAATCCTGTCTTTTATTAATTTTTATTATCTCTTGATTATTAATTTTTGCCGTAAAATTAATACCAAGTTTTTTAATTTCACTTGATCTATGAATTTCAATATTTTTAAGATTAATTGGCATGTTACAAAACCCATATATTTTGGCGCCTTTTTTCTTTGCATCTTTAATAAAATTTTGCCAACCATCTTCAACCAGCCTTACTTTGCGTGACTGATACCAGGCAATTACAGGAGCAAGATATCTATTATCATGATTACTTAAATTTATTAAGTTATGAATAAATAACCTATGTGGGTTACCATTATAACGGAACATTTTTGATTTTGGCATGATTAAAACTTCATCCAATTCAACAAAAATGATAGTATTTTCATCTATTATTTTTTCAATTTTACTAATAGTTGATGAATTTATAGTATATGTGGGAATTATCTCAGCATGAGCGATTTTTGTCCAAAGTAAGATGAAAATAAAAATGATAATGAAATTATGACTCATAAGGGTTCTCTGTTTCAAGATCAATATTTTTACGTTTAACATTATTTAATTTTGTTACAAAATTTTGCCAAAATGATAGATACTCGCTAGGAGAAATATTTTTATTTTGCTCAATTTTTGCTGAATATAATATCCCAAAAAATTCAACATCTGGTTTTAATGTTTTTACCTGCTTTTCAAGAGCTTCAAGGTAATTTTTATTCATTGATACAGCAAATATAATATTTGGCATTTTGGTTAATTTTCCGCGTAACAAAACGCTTAAAGTTTGCATCGATGAATTATTTTTACCATCAGTATTATAACTAAGCAAACCTTTGTAGAAAGTTGGATAAGTTCCAGCAACTTCTTTAAGCTCTTTGTTAAAAATAATTTTTGTATCAGCAAAAACTCCTTTCGATAAATCAATATTATGTTTTTTTAGATAGTCAAAAGTCCATATATCAAAATAGTCAATATCATTTATCGGGCCACTTAAATTGGGAGTAATGATAATTATTCCAGCTTTATTTTCTTGGATGTAATCAATTAAATCAGCTATTTTAGGTGAGCTGAGCTTATGAGGATATTCCATTAAAATTAATTCATCAATATAGTCACTTTTGGAGGTTTTGGCTTTGCTAAAAGCTTTTTTAAGTATCGAATTATAGCTTGTATCTTGTCTTTTTAAAGCCGGATGTATTGGAGTTAAAATAAAATTTTCAAGCGGAAATATGAACAAAGCTTTTTCTGCATTGCGCTTGGCAAACACATCTTCTGCTATATCTTTTATCTCCTCTATAGTATTTGGGCTGTAAATCTCTGCTTCTAGGTTATTCATAGGAAACAAAAGAAAGAAAAATATCAATGTAATTTTACGCATAAGATTTAAATAATAATTAATTTTTAATAACCCGGGTCCATATTATTACAGACTAACATATATAAAAATAATATTTAACTTTTGCTGTTAAAAACAGATAAAGCAAATAATTAGTGTGGCAAAGTGGGTATGCAGGGCGATTAAATTCTTTGTTTTAAAATATCAAATATCCGTTTTTTATTTAGAGAGAGTATAGATAGCTTTCGAGATGGAAGTATCAATTTTATTGAGTAGGAAAATAGCAAGGTTACGTAAAGCGGCGCATATTTGCTGAGCTTTGTGGCCTGGCGTTAACAACTCTCGCTTTTTCAATTATTTTCCAAATCTATAAACACCCGCAAGGCTCGTGCAACCTGATGTATACCCGTATACCCTAGTAATATTAGTGATAAAATAGATTTTATTTTATATCTTATACCTTCTTTCTTACGGCTATCATGGATTTTACCTAAATAGTGTAGTATGTTTCTCATTGGTGCTATTTTGTTAGTTTTTTCAACTTTTTAAATAGCGCTTTACATTGCTTTTTCAACCTTCTAGAAACTTTCTCTGATTGAGAATTTAATCGCCCTGCTAAGTTTTTAGTTTATCAACAAAAATTTGACTGGCTTTTTGAAGATAATTAAATTACTATCCTAAGTTGAAAATAACTAACTAAAATATTAAGTTTTAATTATGAAAAAATTCAATATTCACAATACAAAATATTATAATTTTATTACTATTTGTTTTATTTTTATTTTACTTATTTCAAATTTAGGAGAAATTAAAATAGTTGATGTGTTTGGTGTGAGTCAAATTGGCGCAGGCACCATTTTCTTTCCACTTTTATATGTATTAAACGATATTATTACTGAAGTGTATGGCTATACTGCTAGTAGGCGTACAATTTGGCTGGCGTTGTTTTTTAATTTACTATTTTCGCTGACAATGTACTGGGTGATGTTATTACCTAATGGTCCTGATTGGCAAGAAAAAGAGGCGTTTGAAATTGTTTTTGCTTTATCGCCTAGGATTGTTGTAGCTTCTATAAGTAGCTTTTTTTTGGGAGAAATGATAAATGCAATTATTATTGCTAATCTAAAATTCCAATTTAAGGGACGTATATTTGCTATTAGAGCCTTGTTTAGTACGTCAGTTTCATCCTTTGTCGAAAGTGTTTTATTTGGGTTTGGTGCTTTTTATGGCAGAATCCCTAGCGATGAGTTGTTAAAAATGATTTGTATGCTTACTTTGGTTAAGATTTTATATGAATTATTGATAATGCCACTTACAATTTATTTTATTAAATTCTTAAAAAAATCAGAAGATCTTGATGTATATGAAAAGCCAACTCTCAGAAGTACATTTGCACCTTTTTGGTAATAAATCTTCTTAGTTAGAGTAAAAATTTGCTTATTATTTGATTTTTTGATATATAGTCAAAGCTGGTGATATATAATTTATCTTATATGCGGCCGTGGCGGAATTGGTAGACGCGCAGTGTTGAGGGCGCTGTTCATTCGTGAGTGGAAGTTCAAATCTTCTCGGCCGCACCATAATTTGTAAAAATCAATATTTCACCTGGCAGATATGAAACTAAATAATAGAATTTCAGGTAACGTATAAAAACTTGTGTAAAATTAAACTATAGGGTAAGCTAGTATAGCA
>CAYGSI010000014.1:0-27533 GCA_964352655.1 uncultured Rickettsiaceae bacterium | reverse complement strand
ATACTCTTAAATCCCTTGCTTCATATAGGATGCAGGGATTTTGACGGAGGGACTACTTAAATCCGAAAACTAATCCTAAATTGGAGGTCCATGCAAAATTATTTGATTACTTGATGTAAGCAAGGACAATTTAATGAAAAAAAAACAGATAAAGCAATAAAATTTCTTGAACAAAATAAGAGGTAAACCCCTTCTAACCTAATTACAATCTATAGTTCAATCATTTCCTTATCCTAAACTCGCGTTACTAGTCCTTAGCTCGTAAGATATTTTGTACAACATGTTTTGTTCTAAGTGTATCAATTATTTTTTCTACATGGGGGGCAGATTCAACTTCAATATCAAATAAAATTTCAAAATAATCATTATGACGATTCAGTATTTTGAAATTAATAATATTAGCATTGTTTCTTGCGATTTCATATGTAATAGTTGCAAGACTAGAAGGTTCATTAATTAAAGTAATTTCTAATTTGCAAATAAAAGGTATATTTGATTTATTGCTGTCCCACGTTAACTCCAATATTTTTTCTGGCATACCAGAGAAATTATTTAACATGCTGCAGTCCGATGTATGAACAGTAACGCCTCTTCCAGAATGCAATATTCCAACAATTTTGTCTCCAGGCAGTGGATGACAACATTTTGCATAATGTACAGCCATACCACTAACAAGCCCCTTAATTGGTATTTTAATATCAGGGAGGTCTTTTTTCTTTTTACCAAATTTTAGTAAAGATAAAGTTGAGCTTAATTTACTTTTTTTGGGTATAATGTAATTTAATATATCTTCCCTTGAAATTGTTCCCTCACCAACGCCAAACAATAAATCATTACGAGATTTATTAAAAAATTTACAAGCCATTTTTAGCGCTTTTTTTTCATCCTTTATTGCAGCAGCACCTAGAGCTTTAGTTATTATTGCTCTCCCTAATTTTATATATTGATCTCGTTTTTGGTCTTGAATAACTTTACGAATTTCGCCCCTAGCTTTACCAGTAACAACAAATTTTTCCCATGCAGGTGAAGCAGTCTGCTTTTTGGAAGTAATGATTTCTACTTGATCACCATTTATCAGTTGTGTTTTTAATGGAACAACGCGCCCATTGACTTTTGCACCAACACATGAATTACCAATCTCTGAATTAACCATATAAGCAAAATCTACCGTCGTTGCACCTTTAGGTAGTGCGATAAGATTTCCCTGTGGTGTAAAACAAAATACTTGATCATAATACATTGCCAATTTGGTATTTTGTAAAAATTCTTCAGGGTCACTATTTTGTTCTAAGATCGAAAGCAGTTCCCGAATCCATTCATATCTTACATTTTCAATATTTTCAGAATAACCTTGTTTATAACGCCAATGGGCAGCTACACCAAGCTCGGCTATATCATGCATTTTTTGTGTCCTAATTTGTATTTCAATTTTTTGTTGTAAAGGACCAATTACTATGGTGTGGATTGATTGATAACCATTATTTTTAGGGGTACTGATGAAGTCTTGGAAATTATCGGGTACCATTTTATAATTACTGTGAATTATACCTAAAGCTTTATAGCAATCTTCTATATTATTTACAATTATTCTAAATGCAATAATGTCAGATAATTGATCAATACCTATATTTTTTTGTTTAATTTTCATCCATGTAGAATAAGGTGTCTTTTTTCGCCCAAAAACACTAGCATCAAGTTTTTGCTTTTTAAGAGTTTGACTTATTTCATCAATAATTTTTTCTATAAACTTATCTTTGCTTGCTTCAATGGTTTCAAATCTTTGAGTTATTGATTTTCTGATTTCAGGATGCAAAACACGAAAGCAAATATCTTGTAGTTCTGTTTTTATTTTTTGAATACCTATTCTTTCTGCTAAAGGTGCGTATATCTCTATTGTCTCAAGTGCAATTCGCTGTCTTTTATTAGGGTTTTTTATAAAATCGATAGTACGCATATTATGCAAACGATCAGCAAGTTTTACAAGTAATACCCTAATATCATCACTCATTGCAATTAACAATTTACGAAAATTCTCTGCTTGGCGTACATTATCTGCTTTGAATTTAATTTTTGTAAGCTTTGTTACTCCATCTACTAATTTAGCAACATCTTTCCCAAAATGCTTTGTTATTTCTGAAAGTGTGAGGTCTGTATCTTCAATGGTGTCATGCAAAATTGCCGTGACTATTGAGTCAGTATCAAGCTTCATTTCTGCGATAATATCAGCAACTTCTATAGGGTGATGATAATAAGGATCACCTGATGCACGTTGCTGAGATCCATGATATTTTATGGCAAAATCAATAGATTTTTTAATTTTTTCTTCGTCTATAACAATATCATACGATTTATATTTATTAATTATATCTATGTAATCTACAGTCACAAATTTAACCTAAAAATTACTAGCAAAGATCTAATGATAATTTCCTTTTATTTCTATATTAACAAATTCTATATCATTTAGATCTGTGGCTAATTTTACAAAAACCCCCTTATTATTTATCTCATGAATTATACCAACAAGCAAGCCTTTAGGATATATTTTACCGTCACCAGAAGTGTATACTAATTCACCAACTTCAAGATTATGGTCTTCTGGTAAGTAAATTAATTCCATTTGACTATTCTGCTTTGCTAAAATTCCTCTACTCTTAGAATTTAAAGTAAAAACAGGAATTCTTAAATTAGGATCACCAAGTAACATTATAGAAGAATAATTTGCTGTAACATTTATTACCTTGCCAATCAAACCTTTATGACTCAAAACTAGATCATCCTTTTTAACATTTTCTTTTTCCCCAACTTCAGCTATTGCAGAGCTAGAAAAAGGTGTTATATTCACCCCAACTAATTTTGCAGAAACATAGTTACCTTTAAAAGAATCTTTTATATTTAATAATTGTTTAAGTTCAACATTTTCTGTTAAGGCTTTTTTCGCTTCTATATTTTGTTTTACAAGTTCAGATATTTTTGCTTTTAATTCAATATTTTCTTGATGCAAATCTTTAAAATAAATTGCTTTTTCAGATATATTTCTGATTCCATTAAAAAATATATGCGTTATTTTGGAATTTACTGATAGCACAAAGCCAGAAATGTTAAGTGATAATTTAGATAAATTTTCACTAGGAAAATATAACATATAACAACATAAAAATATTAAAAAAAAGGCCGAAAATTTTTTAATGCTAAAAAAGCCAAATTTTAAGAATCCAATTAAATTATTATTGATTTTTACTCTATTTTTTAATATTGCCATGTTAGAAAATATCTAGGCTAGTGTGGTTAATCTTGTTTAAATAATACATGCTTTAATTTTGAAAAATCTTCTAGTACTTTACCAGTTCCAAGAGCAACACAAGCTAAAGCATCATCAGCTACAAAAATTGGTAATTTTGTAGCTTCTCTTAAAACATGATCTAATCCCTTAAGTAAAGCACCACCTCCAGTCATTACAATTCCTTTATCCACTATATCAGAAGATAATTCAGGCGGTGTGCATTCAAGAGTAATTTTAACTGCTTCAACAATTTGGCTTACGGGCTCTACTAAACTCTCAGCTATTTGCTTTTCATTTAATACCATTTCTTTAGGTATGCCATTGACTAAATCCCTACCTTTGATTTCCATTTCCCTTAAAGTGCTACCTGGTTCAACATATGCTGTACCAATTTGTTTTTTTATTTTTTCTGCCGTTGACTCACCAATGAGTAAATTATGGTGCCTTCTAATATAAGAAATTATTGCTTCATCAATCGTATCCCCACCGACTCTTACTGATCTAGCATATACTATACCGCCAAGAGAAAGTACCGCTACTTCTGTTGTTCCCCCACCAATATCTACAATCATTGATCCAGTCGGTTCTGTAACTGGTAACCCACCGCCAATAGCTGCCGCCATTGGTTCTTCAATTAAGAAAACATCCCTTGCACCAGCACTTTCTGCAGCTTCTTGAATAGCTCTCCTTTCAACAGGAGTAGACCCAGAAGGCACACAAACAATAATCCTTGGACCAGTAAATGAACGTTTATCACTTACTGAGCGAATAAAATATTTTATCATTTCTTCAGCGCCTTTAAAATCAGCAATAACTCCATCACGAAGAGGCCTTTTTGCATCAATATCTGCAGGGGTTCTGCCTAACATCATCTTTGCCTCGTGCCCAAAAGCATATGGCTTTTTAGTGCCATTTTGTTCAATTAAAGCAACCACAGAAGGTTCATTAAGTACTATCCCTTTGCCTTTTACATACACAAGTGTGTTTGCTGTGCCAAGATCAATTGCAATATCGGAAGCGAATCTATCAAAAAATTCAAAAATTTTTTTAAACATATATGTTAGCCTTAAACGATTTAAAAATTATGGTAAAATTAGGATTTTGATATTTGCAACGTCAAAATCCTAAAGCACAAACAAAACAAATTATTATATCAAGCTTCTTGAAAATGTAAAATAACAAAATTGCTAGTTAGTATTATAACTAATATTGGCAACAAAGTCGCAACCGATGGAGTAATCCCTCCATATGCTAAAATTCTTGATATGATTTCCAGCGTAAAATAACTTACTATACCTAATATTAAAGCAAATATCATATTTTTAACTTTTGTATTATCCCGATTATTAAAATTTAAAAACCAACATGCAAGCATTGACATAGCAGCAATAGTTAAGGGTTTGAATAATTGTTTAAAGAAGTAAACCTCATAATTCAATATTGGTATTCCAGAGCCAGTCATTTCACTAATTGTTTCAGGAAGAGACCAAATTGAGACTAGTTCTGGTGGGCTAAAATTCTGAATCAAATCATTAACAGATAATTTTGTTGGTAAGAATATTTTTTCTTCATTTGATATTTTATTACCTATTAAAATATCTGGTTTATGAATAACAAAATAACCATTTTCAAGAATTGCATGCGGCGCATCTATTCTTCTAAGTAATTGATTGTTGGAATTTACAAAAAGTATCGTAATATTATTAATAGTTTTATTCTCTCTATTGATTGATTTAGCTTGGATGACTCTATTATCATCCTGATATTTTTCATAGAAAAAAATATCCCCCCCCAAAATCACAAAATTATTTATGGGCAAATGCTTAATTCTAGCTTCAATTTGGTTTAATTTCCTTAAGCTCAAAGTAGCAATTGGATTTATTATAGCAATTATTATTATACCAAATAAAAGACTCATAACTATTGGTGCAACAAAAACTCTCCATATAGCTATTCCATTAGAAATTATTATTAACAATTCATTAGAGGCAATAATAGCGCGTAAAAATAATAACATGCTAATAAAGCCAATTAATGCACTTACTTCATTGTATAAAAATGGTATTTTTAGAAAAATTAGTAGCCAAAAATCCTTTGGGCTAACAATAGCTGAGCTAAATTTTTGTAAAACGTCAAAAGCCCCAGAAACAAATAATATCGATATTATTACTAGCGATACAAGGCAGAAATAGCCTAAAAATTTATATGATAAATATCGTAAAACTGTAAAATAAGGAATCATTATTGATCAATGAGTTAATGCTAAAGACCAGTTGAGCTTAGCATTTTTTTAACAATAAATAAACTAATTTAAAGATGCACTTTAATATCATTTTGTTGCGCAAGATGTCCTATTAATTCCTGTATTATAGCTTCTTTTAAAGCATTATTTATTTGCTGCCCAAGCTTTTTTTCGATGCTTTTGACGCGTTTTTTATCAATTTTATCATCTTTTATAAAAGCAAATATTGCTTTATTGCCATTAGCAATCAATTTTGTTGTATTATTTTTTTCAGTTTGCATAACCAAAGCAGCAAGCCTTGGATTAATTTTTGTTTGTGATTCTAAATCAACTCTTGTAAGTGAAGTATTTTTTACAGTAATCCCTTTAGTCTCGAGCTTTTTTTTGTTTGAATTGTTAGAAATATAATTATTTTTTACCTCGTTCAATATGGCTATATTAGCTTCTTTCATACGAGTTTCTTTAATTATTGAAGCAATTTGTGTTTTTACTTCATCGTAAGTTTGCTGTTTACTTAAGGTAATATTTTTTAACTCAACCAGAAACATTTTTTGTTCTTCCAGTAATTCTAATGGGTAAGAAATTTCATTTTCTGTCATTTCAAATACAGCATCTGCTATGTAAGCTAGCCCCTCTTTTTTTTGCGCAATATCGCTTCTTGTTATATTATTGACAGATTGTATTTTAACACCATAAGTTTTAGCTAATTCTGCCAAAGTTTTACCATTAGCCACTTCTTCTTCAACGATTTTAACTAAATCAATTAAAGCATCTTCTATTTGAAAATTCAGCAATATTTCTTTAATTTCTTTTTTGACATTTGCATAAGTTTTTTTACCAAATTCATCCTTATTTTCTTCATAGTAATTTTTTATATCTTGCTGATTTATTTTAATTTTTTTGGCAAAATATTTTTTATCAAATGATAAATAATCAAAACTTCTTGACTCAGGTAAAATAAACTGTTTTTTTACTTGGTTATAGAAATCCTTCATTTCATCTTCATTTATTTGCGAAATATCAATTTTTACATTTTTATTATTTAATAAATCTATAGTTACGATATCAAAATTTTTAACCTGTGCTATATAATTAAAAACATTGCTAAGAATTGCTTTTGATGGCTGAAAACTTTCCATAAATATGTTCAGCATAGTGGTTTTGATAATTTCAGATTTTAAATTTTCAAGATATTCATCCTCTTGTTTTTGCGAATGTCTAAAAGCACTTTTAAATGCAGCTAGGCTAAAATCACCATTCTCATCTTGAAAATATGGTTGTTTTTTAGCAAAATTTATCACAAGTTCGTCGCTTATTTCTAAATTATACATCGTTGCTAGATATTTTATCATAGACTCGTAAGTCATGTTTCTTAATATTTGATTATCTAGATTTAGTTCTGCAATTTGCTCTTCAGTTAAATTAATATTATTTTGACGCTGAATATATTCAATTTGCTTGGCTTTAAGAGCTAAAAAATCTTCAAATGCTATAGAATCTGCTTTGCTAAAGGTAATAACATCACCTTTGCTATTACCTTCTAAAAAATGCGAAGCTCCAAAACCGACAAAACTTAGAGCTACAAGAAATAATAATATTCTAACAGGAAGGCTATTTGCCGCCTTTCTAAAATTAGTAACCATATATAAAGCAATTGATTTATTTAAATTTTATCATAAAATAGATGTCAAATGATGTAACTGCAAGAAGTTTTTAACTAAAAATAATGATTATAGCTAATTGGAAAATGAACCTGACTTTAGATCAGGCAATAAAAAATTGCAAAATTTTAAGCAAGAGCAAAGAATCTACAAATCTGTTAATATCACCATCTACTGCTTATATTGCTTATTTAAAAAAAAATTATTCTAAACTTAATTTTTGTGCTCAAGATGTTAGCCTGAAAGCTGATTTTGGAGCTTACACTGGCGAAAATTCAGCTAAATTATTTAAAGAGCTTGGATTGTCGCACTCAATTGTCGGTCACTCAGAAAGACGCAATAATTTCAATGAAACCAATGATCAAGTCAAAATTAAAGCAATTAATTGTATTGAAAATAATATAGTTCCTATAATTTGTGTAGGTGAAACTTTACAACAAAGAAAAAATAATTCTTATAAAGATTTTTTAGCTAAACAGCTAAGCGCTTTTTCTGGTTTAAATTATTTAAAGACTATAATAGCTTATGAACCATTATGGTCCATAGGGAAGAATATAACAGCCTCTGCGGCGGAAATTGCTGAAATAGCAGCGCTATTTAAGAATCTTGACTCTAAATCACAATTATTGTATGGTGGTTCAGTTAATTCTAAGAATTGTAGAGAAATTTTAGCAATAGAAGGCATCTCAGGCTTGCTTGTTGGCTCTGCTTCTTTAGATGCAGAAGAATTATTGAAAATCCTAACATTTTATTAAATTATGTTAAATACGTTATTATTTGTTCATTTAATATTAGCTTTACTACTTGTAGCAACTATTTTGCTACAAAAAACTAGTACTGATGGTTTAAGTGGTATAGGCGGTGGTGGAAATAATATGGGAGTAATGAGCGGTAGGTCTGCTGCTAATTTTTTAACAAAAACAACCATAATATTAGCGGTTATTTTCTTTGCTAATGCTATAATTTTAGCAAATTTGTCTACCAAAAAGCGAGTTGATATTTCTAATAAAATAGAAAAAATTGAAAAAGAAAAATCTCAAAAAAAAGAAGAAAATGCTGTTCCTATAAAATAGATTCTACTATTCGTTATTATTAGCTTTTTAATTTATTGCTAGGGCTTTATGCGAAATAATTTTTTTTCTCCAAATTTTTTCATCAAAATATCTAGTATCCTTACTCCTATTTCTGGATTAACATTTTTTATTTCCTTATTTATAGGTTTATATTTTGCCTTATATGCGTCTCCCATTGATTATCAACAAGGTCAGATGGTAAGAGTAATGTACGTACATGTACCTGCTGCATGGATGAGTCTTGCCATATATAGTTTCATAGCAATTTGTAGCTTTTTTTGCTTGGTATGGAGGATCCGAATGGCTTACATATTAGCAATTGCTGCGTCTCCTATAGGGGCTGCTTTTGCTTTCATTACGCTAGTTACTGGGTCTATCTGGGGTAAACCGATTTGGGGCACTTGGTGGGTCTGGGATGCGCGTCTTACTTCTATGTTGATATTATTTCTAACATATATAACTTATATTGCTATAATAACCAGCGGTAATAGTTTACTCAGAGCAGAAAAACCAGCATCAGTGATGGCGATAATAGGATTCATAAATATTCCCATAGTAAAATTTTCTGTTGATATTTGGTATAGTTTACATCAACCAGCAAGTATAATAAAATTGGGAGGACCATCAATACATAGCTCGATGCTAATACCACTCTTTATAATGTTTATTGCTTTTGCAACATATTTTGTATTTTTGCTTTTTACCAGAACAAGAATTATTATGAAAAAAATCGAAATTGAGGTGAAAACTTAGATGGCTTATGTAGTTACAGATGAATGCGTGAAATGTAAATATACTGATTGTGTTGAGGTGTGTCCTGTAGATTGTTTTTATGAAGGTGAGTTAATGCTGGTAATAAACCCTGATGAATGTATAGATTGCGGTGTATGTGTTCCAGAATGTCCTATTGATGCTATTAAGGAAGAGTCTCCTGAATTAATTCAATGGTTAGAAATAAATAAAGAATTATCAGCCAAATGGCCTAATATTACTACACAAAAACCCCCATTGCCTAAGGCTGAAGAATATAAAAATGAAAAAAATAAATTTGAAAAATATATGGTTTCAGAGCTTTAAATCAGAGTCTGTCATAATGTTTATATCACTAAAAACGCCAGTTAAGAATAAGGAAGGAGAATAATTGCATCAGAGATAGATCTGGTTATTTGTTTGCTATTAGCTTCTTCTTGATTTCCTAATATATTATTAACTAAATTTCCTTTAATCCATAATGCCGAAGAGCCCCCGCCATCCAAATTTAAAGCATTTTGGCAATCTAAATCTTGCATAAATTTAGTAACGTATCATGGCTTGGAACTCCTCCTGATAAATCATTTGCCGTAAGTTATATTTTTTTCACTAAGTTACAAAATAAATCTCCTCTTTCTGTAAAATTGTTAAATTGATCATAAGATGCACAGGCGGGTGATAACAAGAAAGTTAACTTTGTTTCATAGTAAGCTGAATCATTTAAAGCATTTTTAAAAGCTGTTTGTAAATCCTCACATAATTCATATTGAACTTTATTATGACGCAAAAAATCAGCAAGCAATTTTTTGCTTTCACCGAATAAATAAGCTTTTCTAATATTTTTTAAAACTGGTTGTATTACTTCAAGATTTTTTTCTTTTAATTTTCCTCCTGCAAACCAAAATATATCATCAAAGTTGGCAATAGCCTTAGCAGCAGCAGCGCTATTCGTAGCTTTACTATCATTATAAAAATCAATTTGATTCCAGCTACCAACATATCGCATCCTATGTTCAAGACCTTTAAAGCTAGGTAATGAATCAATTATAAAATCACCATTAACACCCAAAGCTCTTGTAATAGCATAACTTATCGCAATATTTTCTCTATTATGTTCCCCTTGAAGGGCTGGTGTATTTTTTACTATATATTTTTTTTGATCAAAATAATTATCATCAAGATATTCATCCTTACAAATGATAGCGTTTTTGAAATCGTTGTTAGTGGATATAGGAATTATTTTTGAGCCAAAAATTAAACGATATTTATCATAAATATTTGTAGAAATTTTAGAATTGACACCTATTATTTTTAACCCCTCAGATGATAATAATTTTTCTTTCGCCGATATATATTCTTCAAGATTCTTATATCGGTCAAGATGATCAGGAGTTATATTAGTAATAATACTTATTTTTGCCTCTATATGATTTAAAAGCTCAATCTGAAATGAAGATAGTTCTAAAACATAACCTTGACGATTATATGGGAGATCCATCACTGGTTTACCAATATTACCACCAATATGATAGTCAAGTTCTGCTCTATTTAGAATATGCCCAACCAATGAAACCACAGTGGTCTTACCATTAGTGCCAGTAACTAATATAAATTCTGCGTTCTCATTTTCTTCAATAAATAATTCAATATCTGACTTTATTTTAATATTATATTTTTTTGCCAGAGTAAAAATGTCATGAAAATGTGATATTCCAGGACTCACAACAAAAAAATCAACTTCTCTCCAGCGTGGATCAGTGATATTAATTACATTAGCAAGAGGAAATTTTGTTTTAAAATTACTGATAATATCTTCTGAATCATCATAGCACAAGATTGATCTAGAAACGTTTGATAATATTTTATACACAGAGGTACCAGTAGCCCCTAGACCAAAAATACCTATAGATTTTTTATGATATCGGCTAAATAATCGCATAAGTTAGCATTATTACTATGAATCAAACAGAAGCTAAAAATTTTTAGTCTAGACATCCAGAAACTACTCCTAAATCTCTCAAAAAAATGAGGGTAAAATTCTTTCCCTTATCTTAGAGTTATGTTTTAATTCTCCTCAGCGACTGGCTCCTGATCATAATCTTGTTCGTCAATATTTTCTATTTCTTCTGGAGTATCATATTCCCTCATCATATATCCTCGCCCCCATACTGTTGCAATATAATTTATTCCGCCTGAAGCATCAGCTAATTTTTTACGCAATTTACAGACAAAAACATCAATAATTTTTATCTCAGGCTCATCCACACTACTATATAGATGATTTAAAAACATCTCCTTAGTAAGCACTGTACCTTTGCGCATAGCCAATAATTCTAAAATCGCATATTCTTTGTTAGTCAAATGAACATTCTTACCGTCAACTTCTACAACTCTTGTGTCAAGATTTATAGCAACTTTATCAAAACGCACTACAGATTCTGAATGGCCCTTAGAACGTCTTACGACAGCTTGAATACGAGCTACTAGCTCAGTTTTATTAAAAGGTTTTGTTAAATAATCATCAGCACCAAAACCAAGCCCTTTCACTTTATGATCAACAGCAGATAAACCAGATAAAATTAATATAGGAGTTTTAATTTTTGCTGATCTTAATCTCAACAATACTTCATATCCATCAATATCAGGAAGCATCAAATCTAATAAAATTATATCGTAATCATATATTTTACCAATTTCAACTCCTTCTTCTCCAACCTCCGCGGTATCACAAATCATACCTTCAGATGCTAAGGCAAGTTCAATTGATCTTGCGGTTGCAGCATCATCTTCTACTAATAATACTCTCATTACTTATACACCTCTTATAGCTAATATAATGTTAAACGTTAGTCAATAATTCCATAAAAATCATTAAAAATCAAGTAAATTTTACTAATTTATTAACTTTCTATTTTTAGTTGGCAATAATGCAATAGTTACCCTATAGGTTTATTTGGATGATAAGATTTGCTAAATATCATTTAGTTATCAGAATTTTTCTTATTCATTTTCTTGCTATATAGAATACCAAAATCTATTGGATCAATCATTAATGGCTGAAAACCTCCATCTTGAGTCGTATCTGATATAATTTTACGTGCAAACGGAAAAATAATAGCAGGACAATGAACAGCTAGAATCATTTCTCTTTGCTCTTCTGGAATATTCATTAGATGAAAAACCCCAGCATAAGTTAAATCGACTATAAACATAGTTTTTTTATCATTTAATGCTTTGGCATTAATTATTATTGCAACTTCAAAATAACCTTCTTCAGATAATTTTTGTATATTCAAATCTAAAGATAAATCCATCTGCGGTTGTTTATTTAGATTTGCCAATGAATCCGGTGCTCCTGGATTTTCAAATGAAAGATCTTTAATATATTGAGCATTAACTGAAATATGCGGTAATTTATCTTCTTGTTCTTTAGTCATAACTTATTTTCTCCATAATTTTGTTAAATATAATTTTATGTTTTTGGTAATGTAACACCTTTTTGCCCCATATATTTACCTTTTCTATCAGAGTATGAAACGTTACAAACTTGATCTCCCCTGAAAAACAAAAATTGACAAGCTCCTTCACCTGCATAAATTTTTGCGGGCAAAGGCGTAGTATTTGAAAATTCTAAAGTTACATGCCCCTCCCATCCAGGCTCTAGAGGTGTAACATTAACTATTATTCCGCATCTAGCATAAGTAGATTTACCAACACAAATCACCAATACATCTTCTGGGATCTTAAAATATTCAACAGTACTTGCCAAAGCAAAGCTATTTGGTGGGATAATACAAATATCAGCTTTCCTGTCAACAAGACTCTGACTATCAAAATTTTTTGGATCGACTATAGTAGTGTTAATGTTGGTAAAAATCTTAAACTCATCTGAAACCCTTGCATCATATCCATAGGATGAAACGCCATAAGATATTATCCTTTGATCATTTACTTTTTTTATTTGTTTATCTGTAAAAGGCGAAATCATCGATTCACTAAGAGCTTTTTTCTTTATCCATATATCTGACATTATCGTCATAAATAGCAACTCATACTTAATTTGACCTGTAAAACTATACAATAATGATATAATTAATGCGAGTGAATTTTTTGATATTATTATATAATAGGTAACTATTTTAAAAAATTATAGCTTTTTGTTAAGTATATATAAATTAGTGATAAATATAGCACTTTTTTGATTTTTTAGATATTCTTTGTTTGTGAAACAATCCCTGATCGCTGGTAATTGTAATACTAATTTAGTACAATTGACTACGCGACTTACCTACAACAACTATTAGTGGCCTTAACGTTGTTGAAACAACTTGAAGAATGCTTTTATTATTTAGTGTTTTCTTCCTGTGCTGTAGGTTATGTAATACTATGTTGATATATATTTTTAATTTGGTACTGAGGTTTAGTGATAATTATGAAAAAAATTTTAAAACTGATACTTCTGACTTCATTTACTTGTTCTTCCTTGAGTAATGCCATTGCTAATGAACAAATGAAATCAAGTTCGGAAAGTGTAATTTCTGATTTAAAAGTCAAGCTTACTGGTTACGCTCACTTTCAAGCGGCTTATAGAAATCAAGCTAATTTATCTGGTGATGAGAAAAATCTATCAAATCATAATAGAGATTTTGCATTTTATAATGATGCTGCTTTTGTTGTGAATGCATCTAATCAACTTGATGATTTTACTTATGGTGCAAAAATAATTATTGTACCGACCGCTAAGAAAAAAGGCGGCGCTTCATATAATGGTACACATATTTATTTTGAAACTGATTATGGTCGTTTTGAAGCTGGCTCACCTGTGGGTGTTGCAACTACTATGTCTGAGACTGCTGGTAGTGTAACTTCTGCTACTGGTGGGGATTGGGACAGATATGCAACTTTTAAGACTCAATATTTAAAAGGTAATAGGACTTTAGCCCCTGCTTATGCCACTTTTGTTGAATTCTTTTTAGATAGTAAGTTGGTGACAGACCTAAGTAGTCGTAAATATAGTAGCGAGCCTAGTCGCAGGATAAACTATTATACACCAAAATTTGAAATTACTAATAGCAGTAAGATGCAGTTGGGTTTTTCATATACGCCTGATTCTTCTAATACTGGTGCTGATAATCCAGGTACAAATTCTAGTGGAACAACTACCGAGACTATTAGTAATACCCAAAATTTTAAGCTTGATCAAACAGTAAAAAATGCTTTTGCTGTTGGCGTTGTGTTAGAGCAAAATATATCGGATGGTATTGATTTAAAATTAGCATTAACTGGTGAAATTGGTAAATCTGCTGGTAAGGGGGAGCTTATTGATATTGACCCTAATACAAAAGCTGAAACTGTTGTTTCTGAGCATAAATTAGCCGATCTTCGAACTTACAATATAGGTTCTGTATTGAATGTTGGTAATTTCTCTTACGCGGCGTCCTTTGGTTCTTTGGATAAAAGTTTAACTACAGATGCATATCATAAAACTGGTAGAAATGTTAATTACTATACTGGCGGTATTGGTTATAAACAAGGTCCGTTCAGTGCTAGTGTAAGTTATTTCCGCTCTGGTGCTTATAAGAATATGTTAGATTGTGTTACCGTAGGAACTGACTATAAATTAGCTCCAGGATTCAAACCATATGCTGAAATTTCACAATTTAGTTTCAAAGGTAAACCTGAATATTATCCTGAAGATAGTCGGAAATCTACGAGAGGTACTGTTGCTTTAATCGGTGCTAAACTGAGCTTATAAATTTCACTATATATAAGTAATTATATATCCATGTTAACAATATAGGTAAATATGGATATATAATTGCTGACGGGGCGCGAGCTAGTCCGACAATTTTTTTACTATTGTTCTCAATATATCAAAAATAAATAGCAAAAATAGCTCATTAACACATAATTTTTCTTCTCAATTTTATTGATTTTTTCCTTAAGTTGACGCCATTGACTGAACAGGTACAGTTTGTTGTGATTTTTCAAATTTTTGACGTAATTTGCCCTTGGCATAACAAAAATCTTGGTGGAGAACCAATCACGATTAACCTTTTTAAATTGAAGCAAATTGCCTGCATAAATGCTGCAAACTTGATTTTTCATGAATCCCTTTATAGCAGCGGTTTGTTTCGCATGTTTATCGCAATACGCCTTATCTGCGTAAGTTGGCACCGCTACTCGGAGCCACATGCTTAAATCCCTTAGAATCATTCACGTTCGCTTTTGTTATTGCAACCTTGTTAATCAAGCCCATGTCTCATATCCACACTGACATGTTTTTTGAATCCATACCAGAACTTATTTTTTCCCTTGCAACCAATCCTGGCATCCTTATCACTTGCAACCTTGGACAGAGTCAAATGTCGATTATATTTTTACTGGCATTATTACAAAATTGTCATTAGGGTTTTGAGTAGTTTTTATTAACACCGGTGATGATAATTTATCGAAATATAATTGTACCTGCTCTTCTTTTAAAACACCAAGCACCTCTAATATATATCTTGCATCTAATCCCACAGAAATTCCATCGCCAGAAAATTTAGCGTATTTTTTTTCCTCTTCAGAAAATGTTATTACTTCGCTAGCAAAACCTTTAGTTTCACCAAAGCCGCTTATAGTTAATTCAGAAGCAGTTAAAACAAATTTAATTCCTTTGAATTTATCAACAGTAACAGTCGCCACTCTGTCAATAGATTTAGTAAGCATTTCACGGTTAATTACTAATTTATTTGTGTTTTCAACTGGTATAAAATTTGTATAATCTGGAAATGTGCCATCAATTAATTTTGAAACTAAAATTAAGTCATTACATTGAAATTTAATTTTATTATCACCTAGAAAAATATTAATTTTTAGATTAATATTGCGTTTATCTTTAATTATTTTTAACAATTCATCAACTGTTTTTGAAGGTACGATAACACCAAAGCTATCAGTTTTGGAATTAATAACAATTGATGCAACAGACACCCTGTGAGCATCAGTTGCTGCGCTGCAAAATTCATTATTTTTTATATGTAAATAAATACCATTTAAATTATATCTAGTTTCCTCAGTAGACATGGCAAATTTTGTATATTCAATGATACGAGCAAGATCCAAGCATTCGATTGATAAAGAATTTTCTTCAAGAAAATCTTCCATTGCTGGGAATTTAGTCGCAGGCAGAGTTAGTAAGTCAAAATGACAAGATCTGCAAGTAAGTTTTAAATTCTCAGATTGCTCATCTTGTTCCAAGGTTATTTCATCATCTGATATTTTTTTTACTATTTCCGCAAGAGTTTGTATAGAAACACTTGTCTTACCCTCTTGAATCACTTGTACTCCAAGAGTTTGTTTTAAATATAAATCTAAATCAGTTGCACCAATTTCCAGTTTATTGCCCTTAGCAACTAATCTAACATTTTTAAGTTCAGCTATTACATTGCGCTTTTCAACAATTGAAAAAGCAAAATTTAGCATGTGCGATAATTCTTTGGTATTAACTACTATTTTTAAATTTTGCTTAGTATGTGGATCATCACTCATAGTTAAATTCCTCTAATTCTTTTCATTACTTCTTGCTTCCCCAAAATTTCCATCATTTCAAAAACACTTGGTGAATGAATAGTTCCTGCAATTATTGCCCGCACATATTTCATGAGTTCCCCAAGCTTCAAATTAAGAATTATAGCAGTTTTTTTAAGCTCCTCTTTAATATTATCTTTAAAAAAATCTTCAATAGATTCAATACTTGAAATGATTTGTTCCAATAATACTTTATCTATATTTTTTATTATTTTAAGGGCTTCATCGCTTCTTTTTAAAGGAAAATCAACAACATAAATCAAGGCCATTTTGGCTAAATCATTTAGTAACTCAGACCTTGCCTTTAAACTATCTATAGCTTTGAAAATATTATTTCTCGATATATCCGATATTACATGATCTTTGGATATTAAATCAATAATTAAAGGCAATAATTCTATATTGTTTTTTGCTCTAAGATAATGTGCATTTATATATTTCATTTTGTCAAAATCTAGCCTTGAAGGTGCTTTACCAAGGTGCGCAATATCAAACCACTTAATTGCTTGTTGGATATTAATTATTTCATCATCTCCGTGACTCCAACCAAGACGTAATAAGTAGTTACAAATTGCTTCAGGCAGATAGCCCAAAGCTTGGTAATGTTCAACCCCTAAGGCGCCATGTCTTTTTGAAAGTTTAGCTCCATCTTGGCCATGTATTAAAGGAATATGAACCATCTTTGGTAAATTAAAACCACAAGCATCATATAAAATCTGCTGCTTATGAGCATTAGTTAAATGGTCATCACCCCTAATAATATGAGTTATGCCCATATCATGATCATCTACAACCACTGCCAGCATATAAGTTGGTGTTCCATCGCCCCTAAGGATAACAAAATCCTCTAAATGGTCATTTTGTACAACAACATCACCTTGTAGCAAATCATGTACTATGGTTTTACCATCTTTCGGTGATTTTATACGAATTACAAAATTTTGATTTTCTGGATGTTTTTTAGCTGGAATATCACGCCATGGGCTAATGAAAACAAAATTTTGTTTATTTTGCACCGCCTTATTTCTTAATTGCGATATTTCTTCCTGCGTAGAGAAACAACGATATGCTTTGCCAGATTTAACCAAATCATAGGCTATTTTTTTATGTCTCTCTGATCTTTCTGACTGATAAATCACCTCATCATCATATTCTATACCGAGCCATTGAAGTGAATCAAAAATAGCTTGCGTTGCATCTAAATTTGAACGCTCTTTATCGGTATCTTCAATACGCAATAAAAATTTACCATTATTTGCTTTAGCAAATAAATAATTAAATAGCGCTGTTCTGGCACCACCAATATGCAAATAACCAGTAGGAGATGGCGCAAATCGTGTAATTAAAGTCATTTTGGTTTAAAATTATTAGTTAATTGCAACTCAAAAACAAAATTTAATTACATGCAGATACAATCTTTTGCTTGGAGTATTTTTATTACAATAGTTATCACACTTTTGATCCTTGATCTAGGTTTTTTTAACAAAAAAGATGAGGTCATAAGTTTTAAGAAGAGCCTGTGGCTTAGCTCTTTTTATATATCCATTTCATTATTATTTGGTGTTTTTATATTTTTCAATTTAGGCGCTAATTCAGCAAATGAATATTATACTGGTTTTGTTTTGGAAAAAGCGATGGCTCTTGATAATATTTTTGTAATATCAATGATTTTTAAATTTTTCCATATCCCACGGAAATACCAGCATAGAGTTTTATTTTGGGGGATCTTAGGAGTAATAATTTTGCGAGGAATAATGATTTATGCTGGAATAATTATCATTGAAAAATTCTCCTGGATGTTATTTATTTTTGCTGGTTTCCTTATTATCACAGGTATAAAGACGTTATATTTTGCTGATAAAAGTAATTTTAATGTTAAAACAACTTTTATTTATAAATTTTTAGCAAAATATTGTAATTTATATCCAAAAATTGTTGGTCATGATTTTATTTTTTACAAAAATGGGAAATTATTTGTTACTCCTTTATTTGTTGCTTTAATAATTATTGAATTTATGGATTTAGTATTTGCGTTAGATAGTATTCCTGCAATTTTTGCAATTACCCAAAATAGCTTTATTATCTATACTTCTAATATATTTGCAATACTTGGCCTTAGGGCATTATTCTTTTGTCTAGAAAATATCATTCAACGTTTTAAATATCTAAAATATTCTTTAGCGATTATTCTAATATTAATTGGTATAAAAATATTTGTAGGTTATTTTATTGAAATCCCCAAATTAATACCACTTGCACTGACAATTACCTTGCTAATAATAGGTGTTTTTGTTTCTATTATTAAGAGCAAAACAAATCAATGATTAAAATTAACAAAGGCTTGAAAAAAATATTATAATATATAATATGTAAGCATTAATATTTTAGGGATATCTATAATGATGGAAAATTTATTTAATAGTGGAAATTTCTATGAGTTATATTTAAATCATCAGCTTATAGTTATGTTGATTGTTATGATTATTTCTTTTTACCCTATTGTTGCTATTATAAAGCATCTTTTCTTGCCAAAAGTTTATAAAATATTAGGAAAACGTGATGCAAAATATCAAACGGTTATAGATCAGCATAATTTATCTGGTCATATAATACGTGTAATACTTGCTATATATCTAGTGTTTTGGGGGGATATTTTTGATAGATCAACCTTAATGAATGCAGTATCTATAAGAATAAAAGATATTATTATTTTATCCTATATAATAATCACTATCACCAGCTTAATGCTCACTTTAATTAATATTGCTAGAGATCTTTATAATTCTAAGGCGTTAAGTAAAAAGATACCAATTGGGCTTCATACGCAAATTTTGAAAATCTTTATCGTTGTATGTGCTATATTAGCTATAGTTTCTCTGGTGTTAAGTATCTCTATTTCATCTTTGTTTACAAGTATTGGTGCTGCTGCTGCGTTACTTACTTTTGTATTTAAAGATGCAGTGGTTGGTTTGATAGCAAGCTTGCAGGTTACTATGCAAAATATTGTGCGTGTTGGAGATTGGGTGACCTTGCCAGAATATAATGCCGATGGTGATGTGCAAAAAATTACAATTGCTGTAGTCATTATTCGTAATTTTGATAATACTCATACTACAGTTCCAACATCTGCGTTTTTAAATGCTGGAGTGAAAAATTGGAGCCCTATGTTTGAGTTAGGTGGTAGAAGAATCAAAAGATCAGTTAGTATTGATATGGATACGGTAAAAATATGCGATCAAAATGAGCTAAAAACAATCAAGAACATGCCAAATATGATGGATTTTGCTATTAATCATCAGCATCTTTTCGATAAGAGTAGTAATGTTACTAACCTTTCAATGTTTAGGCATTATATTAATGAATATTTAAGGGCTCATCAGGGGATTCACCAGACGAATTTTACTTTTTTGGTTCGCGCGCTGGATCCTACGCCGCAAGGCATTCCGATTGAAGTATATGTTTTTACCAAAGATACTAATTGGGCTAATTATGAAGAAATTCAGGCTGAAATTTTTGAACATTTGCTTGGTGTTTTGCCATCATTTAAATTAAAAGCTTTTCAAGCCTTGGTTGAAAGATGATATTAAATTAAGGACTTATTTGTAAATAGAAAATAACTATTAAAAATTAAATAAGTCCTAAATTTCAAAGAGCCACGACCCTCAAATAGCAATGCTAAGAGATAGATGGTGATTGCAAAAAGAGGAAGCTGGTATAAAATCATAGGCAATAAATTATGAGATCTAGAAGATTATGACGGATAATTATGATAAATTCGTTCATTTCCGTGCTCAAAGTTCTTATTCAATGCTTGAGAGTACAATCAAAATTGATGAATTAGTTTCTCTTGCTGCGCAAAATAAGATGTCAGCGATATGTTTATCAGATCGAAATAATTTATTTGCTTCTCTTGAATTTGCTATTGCTTGTAAAAAGAAGCATATTCAAGCAATTCATGGGGCGATATTAAATATAGAATTTATAAATCAAGCAAATAATAAACAAGAATTTGCTGAAATTTTATTGATTGCCAAAGATCCAGATGGTTATCAAAATCTACTTAAATTAGTTAGTTATAGTTTTATAAAAAATAATCGCAATATTTGCAATCATATAACAATTGCCGATTTACAAAAACATCAAGCAGGAATAATAGTTTTATCAGCTTTTACTAAGGGTATTATCGGTAAATTATTAATTTTAGGTTATAATGCAGAGGCAAAATTACAAGCAAAAAAATTACAGGCTATTTTTGGTGATCGTTTCTACTTTGAAATTATGCGCCATAATTTAGCCGACGAAAAACAAATAGAAGCAAATTATTTACAATTAGCTAAAGAATTATCTATCCCTTTGCTTGCAACGAATCAAGTGCTATTTCGTGATATTAACATGCATGATGCTCATGATGTTTTATTATGTATTTCAGAATCTGTTGTTAGAGAGCAGCAAAATAGAAGAAGAGTTAGTAACCAATGCTATTTCAAAACTGCAAATGAGATGATCAAACTTTTTCATGATTTGCCAGAAGCAATTGAAAACAGCGTGAATTTAGTTAAAAGAATTCATGTCATGGCAGAGGTGAAAAATCCCGAATTACCAAATTTTACTGATGGAAGTATTTCAGAAGAGGAGTTAATTCGTCAAGATGCTTCTCAAGGTCTTATGCAAAGGTTATCTATTAAATTTGCTGCAGAAAAAGTCCCAAAATCACAACAAGAGATAATAAAAAAAGAATATTTTAAACGTCTAGAATATGAGCTAAATATAATTTGTAAAATGAATTTTTCGGGTTATTTTTTGATTGTATCTGACTTTATCAAATGGAGTAAAAAAAATGGTATTGCTGTGGGCCCTGGGCGCGGTTCTGGGGCTGGTTCTATTATTGCTTGGTCTTTATTAATTACTGACCTTGACCCTATTAAATTTGGACTGCTATTTGAAAGATTTTTGAACCCAGAAAGGGTTTCTATGCCTGATTTTGATATTGATTTTTGTCAGGAACGTAGAGAAGAGGTAATAAATTATGTTAGAGAAAAATATGGTGATAACAGAGTTTGCCAAATCATTACATTTGGTAAAATGCAGGCAAAAGCTGTAATTAAAGACGTAGCAAGGGTTTTAGAATTGCCCTATAGCGTAGCAGATTATTTAACAGAATTAGTTCCTTTTAATGCTGTAAATCCTGTAACATTGACTCAAGCAATTAGTGAAGTTTCTGAATTAGGAAGAGCTGCATTAGGTAAGGGGTTATATGATATTGATGGTGATAATGAATTAATAAAACAAGTACTTGATACGGCTTTGATTCTTGAAGGACTACAGCGTCATTCATCAACTCATGCAGCTGGCATTGTTATTGCTAATAAAGACATGATGGAAATAGCGCCAGTATGCAAAGATAGTAATTCTGATATGTTAATAGTACAATATTCTATGAAATATTGTGAATTATCTGGTTTAATTAAGTTCGATTTTTTAGGTCTACAAACCCTTACAATTATTACTAAATGCCTTGAAATTCTTAATGAGCAAGGCATAAATATTGAAATGGATAAATTACTTTTTGATGATAAAAAAACGTTTAAAATGTTATCAGAAGGCATGGGTAATGGTGTTTTTCAGTTTGAAAGCGTCGGTATGAAAAATGCTCTGCGTAAATTAAAACCTGATAATATAGATGATATTATTGCTCTTGGTGCTCTTTATAGACCAGGGCCAATGGATAATATACCGATCTTTATTGCTTGCAAACATGGTAAACAAGAAGCAGATTATTTACATCCGTCATTAAAAACCATTTTAGAACCAACATATGGCGTTATTGTTTATCAAGAACAGGTGATGGAAATTGCTCGAAAATTATCTGGTTATAGCCTTGGAGCAGCTGATTTACTCAGAAAAGCTATGGGTAAAAAAGTTAAGGCTGAGATGGATGCGCAAGAAGAAATATTTGTTGGTGGAGCTATAAAAAATGGTATATCTGAAGCGCAAGCAAAATCAATATTTGAAACAGTTGCAAAATTTGCTGGTTACGGTTTTAACAAGGCGCATGCTTCTGCTTACGGGGTGATTTCCTATCAAACTGCTTATTTAAAAGCTAATTTTCCTGCAGAATTTTTTGTTGCTGCCATGAATTTAGATCTTGATAGTAGTGATAAAATTAATAGTTTTTTACAAGAAGCAAGAAGTTTTGGCATTAAAATTAAAGCACCTTCTATTAATTATTCGGATGGTTTTTTTAAAATTAAGCATTACGATGTAAGTAAGAGCAGCAAAAAAGCTATTATTTTTGCAATTGGCGCAATTAAAAATGTTACAGTTAATTTTGGCAAAGCAATGGCTAAAAATCGTCAAGAAAATGGTGAATTTAAGAATATTATAGATTTTCTAGAGCGCTTGGAGCCAAAACTAATTAACCGAAAATTATTAGAAAATTTAATTAAGGCGGGTTGTTTTGATCAATTACACGAAAATAGAAATTCACTTTTACAGAGTATTTCTCGGTTGATGGCATATAGTACATCATATCATAAAGAAAAGGAATCAAGCCAAATTAGTCTGATTTCTGTAAGCCAAATTAGTCCTGAGGTGTTAATAAATACCGAAAAATTAAATGAAACGAAATTAGCCTTGCACGAATTTGATGTAATGGGACTATTTATTGATAACCATCCACTATCAGCTCACATTAATACGTTTAAAAAACAGGGGGTAAAATTTTCATCAGATATTAAAAATCTATCTAAGGGGTCACATTTAATTAAAATTGCTGGCGTTATTAACAAAAAAGATACTAGAATGTCAAAACGTGGAAGATTTGTAACGTTATTATTATCTGATAATTTTGGTATAATAGAAGTCACCATATATGATGAAACTATAATGCAAGATTATGCTAATTTGCTTAAAGTGAAGATGCTTGTAATAGTTGAAGCAGAAGTATTTATTGATGAAGGTGGCGCAAGAATAACGGCTAAAAAATTTACAAGCTTAAAAGATGTTTTACATGGTATTAAGTACGATTTAGTGTTATTTCCCAAAAATAAATCAGATATTAAAAAAATCGTGCAGCTAATTAGTGATAGCAAAAAAAACCAAGAAAAGAGTGAGAATACATCTATAACTATATTTCTGCCAACAAAACAAAATTTCTTAGCTAAGATCATTATAGCTGATAAATTTGGCCTCACTAGTAATTGTATAAATGAATTACAAAATTTTATGTACAGATGCCTATGATACCTACAGAAAATATAAAATATCGCCTCAGCACTTCACTTCAAAATCCGAAACTTCTCTTGTGGAAAGCAAAAATTCTCTGATCCACCATTATCTTGCTCGCTTTAACAGGGCCAAAAAATAAATTTAAAGAAGAATGATTGATTCACAATTTTTGTGCAAATTTGTTACTATTTTTTTAATACTAACTCATGGCTGTTTTTTAACCTTGCAATCAATTATAAATTATGCAAAAATCATATTTAGAGAGATATAGGAACATGCTTGACTATAGTTGAATATTTGAGACGAGAATTTAATTACAGTAATTCTAATAAATTATAGATAG
The DNA here is from genome assembly GCA_964352655.1 of uncultured Rickettsiaceae bacterium. Lineage (GTDB taxonomy): Bacteria > Pseudomonadota > Alphaproteobacteria > Rickettsiales > Rickettsiaceae > Megaera. Next base: position 3,379 of record CAYGSI010000014.1, on the reverse strand, counting down.
AGAGCAAAGCCTATGCCTTTTTACGAAAAAAACAATATTAGTAATGTTTCTGTAAGCCATATGTTGCCAAAAATTATGAGTAATTCAAGTTTAATTTTTATGGTTAGAGCAGAAACAATTAAACACAGGCTAAGATTTTATAGAGTAAATGTCCATGAAATTTTCAATTGATCTTGTTATAATCCTCGTATTTTTAGTTGTTACACTAATTGTCGGTTTGGGTTACGGTAAATCTGTTAAATCAATAAGAGATTACGCACTTGGTGGTAGAAATTTTTCTACAGAGGTGCTAATTTCAACTATCGTTGCTACTTGGGTCAGTGGCAGTATGTTTTTTACCACATTACAAAAGACTTATTCAGGTGGAATTGAATATTTGATATCGCTTAGTGGTTTTGTTTTTTCCTTTTTTGTTTTGGGTTTTATCTTTATTCCTAAAATGGAAATTTTCCTTGGAAAAACTTCATTTGCAGAAGCATTGGGTGATATTTATGGAAAAAAAGTTAGGATTATCGCAGCTGTTCTTGGGGCAGTAGGATCTTCAGGTAAGATTGCTGTACAATTTAGTGTATTTGGAAATTTAATAAGCTATTTTTTAGAAATACCAAATTACATTGCAATTATTACAACAGGTATCATAGCTACAACTTATTCAGCATTTGGTGGAATTAGGTCAGTTACTTTTACAGACTTAATCCAATTTGTTACATTTGGTTTTGTTATTCCGTTAATTGGTATAATTATTTGGAGCTATGCAAATGTAGGTGATTTTGTTGTTGCTGAGGCGTTTGCTGTTGCAAAATTCGATATATCTAAAGTACTAAGTTTTGACAATCCCAATATATTGAGTGTTATTGCCTTATTTTTATATTTTGCAACACCTAGTATGAAGCCATATTGGTTTCAACGAGTTTCAATGGGAAGCAGTATAAGACAAGTAAAGAAAGCTTTTCTTATTTCTGGTTGTATATTATTCTTCATAATTTTATCAATGGCCTGGATTCCTTTTTTGTTATTTAATGTGAATCCGGACCTAGACAAAGCTGAGTTGCTAGGATTTATTGCTGATAATTATACATATCCAGGTCTCAAGGGATTATTATTGATAGCCGTTGCGGCAATGACAATGTCAACGGCTGATTCAAATATTAATGCATCTGCAGTACTTTTTTCTAATGATATTTGTAAACCTTTAGGCATTGGCAAAGGTAAAGATTTAGTATTATCTAAAATATTTGCGGTAATTTTAGGTATTTTAGCAATATTATCAGCGTTTCTTACTAAGGATTTATTATCTATGATTTTACTTGCGAATAGTTTTTATATGCCTGTAATTACTCCAATATTGTTTTTAACAATATTGGGATTTCGCACTTCTAAAAAATCTATTTTAATAGGAATGTCTTCTGGTTTTTTATTTGCAATAGTATGGCAGATGCTCCAAATCAAAATAACAGGAGGGGTTCATGTTATTGGAGTAATAGTGAATATTGCGTTTTGTCTTGGTAGTCATTATATATTAAAACAAGAAGGCGGGTGGCCAAAAACAGAAGATAAAAAATATTTAAGGCTAAAAAAATCTTTTTTTGATATAAAAATATTCAAAAATTTTTTTCCAAATCATCACAATAATTATAGTTATTTTGGATTTGGCGTTTACTGCATAATCTGTTCTATAACAACTATTTATTCTACAAAAATAGAATTATTAAAAGATCATAATCAAATTATTTTAATAATATATCAATTTATGATGATTATAGCTATTTCTTTAGCATCTTATCCAATATGGCCTGATGTTATAAGCAAAAAGTTAAAAGAGATTATGGTATACTATTTATGGTATGCTGGAATTTTTTTCATTCTTATACTATTTGGTAGTTTTTTTGTAATAGTAAGTGATTTTAATCAATTACCATTCACAATATTTACTACTAACATTATAATTGCAGTTATATTGGCAGGTTGGAAACTAGCATTATTAATGATTATAATAGGATTTTACTTATGTTATGAACTTTATAAATATTATAGCGTAGAAGTACTTGATTTTAGTATTGGATCTCCACAGTTTATATTTATGTATACTTTAGTACTTATAGGAACAGTAGTTGCAATTTTCTTTAAACCTAGGCAAGAACAATATGAACTTACAGAACAGAAATTAGATTATTTAGAATTTTATAATATTGTCAAAAAAAAAGAATTAAGTAAAGCCTTGGAATTAAAGAATGAGTTTTTGCGTAATTTGCAGCACGAAACTCATACTCCTATTACAGGTATTACGAGTCTTGGTCAAGCACTTTATGATTCTTACGATAAATTAAGCAAAAAACAAGTTAAAAAATATTTAAGAGATATAGCAAATAGTTCTACTAGACTAAATAGTTATATTAGCAATATAACAGATTTGTCTAAATTATCTAGCATGAATTATGATTTTAAAAAAGAATTATTTGACTTTAGTGAATTAGTGGCAGAGAGATTAGAGCTTTGTAGAAAATTATATGTAGATGATCAAAATGATAAACAAGAATTTGTAATAAAAATAGAAAATGATGTGAGCGGATATTTTGATAAGTATTATATAGCACAATCTATAGATAATATGATAATTAATGCCATAAAATATTGTAAAGAAGGAAAGATAGAAATTAAATTAGAGCAAACTAAAACTTATATAAAATTTAGTGTTAAAGATGAAGGAATTGGTGTACCAAAAGAGGAGTTATATGATATTTTTGATCCATTTACAGTAAGCTCAAGAACTAAAACATCAGCAGAAGGGAGGGGTGTAGGATTAGCTTTATGCAAAAGAATCATTGAATTAAATGGTGGAACAATTTTTGCTAAGCAAAATAAGGATAAAGGAACAATTTTTGTTTTTAAATTGCCAAAAAAATAAGTCGAGAGTGGGAAAAAAGGGAGTATTCAAATAAGCGCTTAAATGGTCCCATTTTTCCTTCCGAATCAGTCATAAATTTACTTCCAGATGATAAAAAATGTTATAGATGAAAGCGGTATAGAAGAAAGAATAGTAAAGGATAGGGGGTGGGACAAAAAGAGTAAAAAACTAACAGCAAAGAAAAGCGGTAAATATTATGAGCGGACTAATATTATTGCTGTTTATGTAAACAAAAAAATTATCGCGCCTATGGGTTTTTTTATAGCTTTTGTAACACAAGATTCCCGTAAACTCCTCCCCCTAGGTAGCAAAACCATTAAAACTTAAGTAGGTGAATGTTACGCATTATTACCAACGCCTGAAGTGAGATTGGTAACGTATAATTAATTGTGTAAAACGGATAATTTCTCTGGCCAATAGTGTAAAACGGATAATTTCTCTGGCCAATATTGGAAGGCAGTGAGAGGGTATCTC
>CAYGSI010000013.1:0-30518 GCA_964352655.1 uncultured Rickettsiaceae bacterium | reverse complement strand
TACATTTTTTCAAGCATCCTCTCCATTTTTTATTCAGAGAATTTAATCGCCCTGCAATAACATATAGTGCAAAATTAACGCATATTTATTTAAACAGCTTTGTGATTAACAAAAAATTAAACAATTAACGCTTTTCTCTCTTGTGTATAATTTTTTGTGAATATAATCTATCAATGTAAACTAAAGTTTATGTTTATAAATAATATAATTATCAGGAGGTTTTTTGTTATGAATAAAAACGAGTTAGTTAGCTTTATGGCTAGTAATTTTGGTGAATCTAAGGCTTATGCTGAAAAAGCTTTAAATTTAGTTTCTGATTCTATCGTTGAAGCTATAAGGCAAGGAAATGACATTAGTTTAATTGGTTTTGGTTCTTTTCATATTAGACAAAGAGAGGCTCGTGACGGAAGAAATCCAAAAACTGGTCAAGCAATGCGTGTTGCTGCTTACAAACAGCCGGTTTTTAGGGCAGGAAAAAAAATGAAAGATGCTTGCAATGGCAGATAAATTTTAAAAATTACTTTGTTTTTAAATCAATGGGTTATTTAATCATAATTGCCGATAAAATATTTTGATTATAAGGCTCATTTTTGTGTAAACATCTGCGGTAGCTAGGGTATTTATTGTTTATTTGATAAGTATCTTCTTTTATATGTTTGATAATTTTTACACCTTCTTTTTCAATCTTTAGTTTTACAAATGATTGAATATCAAACATATAATGATTCAATTTGTTACTATTTATAAAAAACTTTTTATAAATAGTGGATTGCTTTATGAAATCTTGGTAAAAATCTTCTGATACTTCATAAGATTTTTGTGAAATTGACGGACCAATAATAGCTACAATTTCAGATTGTGTTTTTTGCCTCATATTATTAGCTAAATTTTTGATTATATCATTTTTTGCACCGCGCCAACCACAATGAGCCGCTCCTATAACTTCGCCGTTTGTACTAGATAACATTACAGGAACACAATCCGCCGTGTAAATTGCCAAAATTAGTTTTTTTTGAAGTGTTAATGAAGCGTCTCCTGTAGCTCTAGAGATTTTGCTGCTTGTTTTATTTTTTTCTATGACCGTGCTGCCATGTACCTGGTTTAATAGAAATATATTTTTACCATTAAAAAAATCTAACACATGTTTTATGTTATTTTCTACTTGATTAATTGAATCTTGATTGAAATGCGCTTTAATTGTGTAACTACATGTAGTTTTTTGATTGGTTTTATCAAAAATGTAATAATATACTTTGTTTTTTATTAATTCTTGTAGCATAATTTCTTTATAACAAAAAGGTTTAAAATAATAATACTTGAAAAGTTTATAAAAAACATCTATAAATTTTAAACATTATTTTTTATTTAGTTAATAATAGGTTTATTATGTCCATAGAGTATACTTTTTCAATTATCAAGCCAGATGCAACAAAAAGAAATTTAATAGGTAAAATTAACTCTTATATTGAAACTGCTGGTTTAGAAATTGCCGCACAAAAAATGATTAAACTAACAAAAGAGCAGGCTGAAAATTTTTACTTAGAACACAAAGATAGATCTTTTTTTGATGGTTTAGTAACTTATATGACCTCTGCTCCTGTTGTGATACAGGTTTTAAAAGGGAATGATGCTATAAGCAAAAACAGAGAAATTATGGGGGCTACTAATCCTAAAGATGCCGCTGTTGGGACTATTAGGAAAGATTTTGCCATAGACATAGAGGCTAATAGTATTCATGGATCTGATAGTGTTGATAGCGCAAAAAGAGAAATAAGCTTCTTTTTTAGTGAAAAAGAAATTTTAAAATAACATTCCAGTGAATAATTTTGATGTAATAGTCATAGGTGGTGGTCATGCTGGGTGTGAAGCTGCTGCTGCTGCTGCCAGAGCAGGTAGTAATACCTTGCTTGTTACCTTAAGAGAAGGTGATTTGGGTGAAATGTCATGTAATCCTGCGATTGGTGGGGTTGGCAAGGGTACTATAGTAAAAGAAATAGATGCTCTTGGTGGTCTTATGGGCCAAGTTATCGATAAAGCTGGAATTCATTATAAAATGTTGAATGAGAGCAAGGGCGCTGCCGTTTGGGGGCCTAGGGCTCAGGCTGATAGATCTTTATATAAGAAAGAGATGTTAGCCGTTTTGACTGGTTATAAAAATTTATCACTTTTATATGATTCGGTAGAAAGGATAATTACAAAACAAGATAGAGTTGTTGCTATATCTACTAAGGGTAATGGTGAGATAAAATGCTCTGCAATTGTTTTAACTACAGGAACTTTTTTGGCTGGTTCTGTATGTATCGGGACAACAAAACTCCCCGGTGGTAGATCTGGGGCACAAGCATCTTACGGATTGTCAAGCTTTCTTAAGGATGCTGGTTTTTGTATGGGGAGATTGAAAACGGGCACCCCTCCAAGAATACACGCTGACTCGATTGATTTTCGCAGGGTAAAAATTCAGCCAGGTGATGAAATTCCAAGGCCGTTTTCTGCGTTGAGTGAGTCAGTTCAAGTCCCTCAGGTTAATTGTTATATAACGAACACAAATAGAAATACTCATAAAATTATAAGAGACCATTTGCATTTGTCTGCGATATATTCTAAAAAAATTAACAGCTCTGGTCCCAGATATTGTCCTTCAATAGAAGATAAAATTGTTAGGTTTCCTAAAAAGTTTACCCATCAAGTTTTTCTTGAACCAGAGGGGCTTGATGATAATATTGTTTATCCCAACGGTATTTCTACTTCTTTACCCGAGAATGTTCAGCGTAATTTTTTAAAAACTATTGTTGGTCTAGAAAACGCTATTATGGTCAGGCCAGGTTATGCCATAGAATATGATTTTGTTGACCCTAGAGAGTTAAAAAGGACTCTAGAAACCAAAAAAGTTAAAGGATTGTTTTTGGCCGGTCAAATTAACGGTACCACGGGGTACGAAGAGGCTGCTGGGCAGGGATTAATAGCTGGTATTAACGCTGCCTTTTTTAGGCAAAAACGAGGTGAGTTCATTTTGACTAGAGCTGATGCTTATATAGGGGTTATGATAGATGATCTTATTAATTTAGGTGCTTCTGAACCTTACAGGATGTTCACCTCTCGTTCGGAGTATAGGCTTACTTTGCGTGCAGATAATGCTGATATTAGATTAACCCCCTTGGGAATAAAGCTTGGTTTGGTCTGTAATAATAGAAAAAAAGTTTTTGAAAAAAAAATTGATGGGTTGTTGTTATTAGAAAAAAAGCTTCAAGGGTTGTGTATGACCACTAGTGAAATAAAAAAGCGGGGCGGTTTAATTGCTCAAGATGGCTCTAAAAAAACAGCTTTTGAGCTTTTGGGATTAGAGGGGTTTGGTTACCAAGGGGTGCTAAATTTATTCCCCTCCCTAGAGGGGGAAAGGTATGAACACATGAACTATCATGCTGTTCAGTCTAAATACTCTTCTTATTTAAAAAGGCAAGAAATGGACATCAAAATGTTTGTAAAAGAAGAGTCTATGAAGGTTCCTAATAATACAGACTATAACAAAATAAACAGCCTTTCAAATGAAGTTAAAGAAAAGCTTTTTTGTCACAAACCAGAAACTATTGGTGCTGCTAAAAGAATACCTGGTGTTACCCCAGCCGCTATTACTACGCTAATTATTTACCTTCAAAACAATGGATGATGTTTCACGTGAATTGTTTGTTGCTTACAAAGATTTGTTACTTAAGTGGAATAAATCCATAAATTTGATTTCAAAACAATCGGAGGTGTTTATTTGGCAGCGACATATATTGGATTCTTTTCAGCTTGCTGATTTTGTGGATGATTCCGATTATATTGTTGATATTGGTTCTGGTGGTGGTTTTCCGGGGGTTGTGCTATCCTTATCAGGTGTAAAAAATGTTGCTTTGATTGAAAGTGATTCACGAAAAATTGCGTTTTTGCGCCAGGCTGCTGCTTTGTCTGTTAACAAAGTGAGTGTTTTAGAGCAAAAATTGGCACCTGGTGATTTTTATAAATGTGATGTTGTAACTTGTCGGGGGGTGGCAAAAATTAAAGATATATTGTTGTTGACCAAGGGGTTTAAGGTTAAGAAAAAACATCTCCTTCTTAAGGGGGAGGGGTGTGAAGCTGAAATAGAAGAGGCAAAAAAAGATTGGTTGTTTAGTTTTAAACTTCATGATAGCATGACTTCAAATAAAGGAAAAATCGTTGAGATTACCAATGTACGGAAAAACAATATCAATTGTTAATCAAAAAGGAGGTGTCGGTAAGACCACTACAGCCGTTAATTTGGCAACTATTTTTGCTATTATGAATAAAAAGGTTTTGCTTTTAGATTTAGATTCTCAGGGAAATGCAAGTAGTGGGGTTGGGGTGAATCAAAAAGACAGAGGGGTAACTGTTTATAATTTGCTTTTTGAAAACGATGATATTAATAGGGCTGTTTTAAAAACAGAGGTTCCTAATCTTTTTGTTATTCCGGCTAATACAAATTTAGCTGGTGTAGAATTAGATTTGATAAAACTAGATGATTATGAGCAGCGCTTAAAGAAACAGATTGTAAAGATACAAAAGGATTTTGATTATATAGTGATTGATTGCCCCCCCTCCCTTAATATTTTAACAATTAATGCTTTGGTGGCTTGTAATGAAGTTATTGTTCCTATGATTTGTGATTTTTTTTCCTTAGAGGGGTTAAGCCATTTATTGAAAACAATAGAGCTAGTTGAAAAAAGACTGAACCCTAAAATAAAAATTGGTGGCATTTTGTTTACGATGTATAACAAAAGAAGTAGATTAAATAAACAAGTAGAAGATGATGTGCGCTCATGTCTTGGTAGTTTAGTTTACCAAACAACTATTCCCAGAAATGTTCGTTTGTCGGAGGCTCCATCTCATGGAAAAGCTGCTGTTATTTATGATTATAAATGTTCTGGCTCTAAGGCTTATATAGATCTTGCTAAAGAAATTATGTATAATGAAAATAAAGGTGATAAATATGAATAATAAAGTTTTGGGCAAGGGGTTGGCTGCTTTATTAAAAGAAGAGGTTGCTCCTGTTTCTCTTAATTCTGGTGCGGGTTTTTTAAATATTGAACAAATTGAGGTTGGTAGCTATCAACCAAGACAGATATTTAGTCATGAAAAATTGAAAGAGTTGGCTGATTCAATAATAAATAATGGATTAGTGCAACCAATTATAGTCAATGATGAGGGAGATGAAAAATATAAAATTATAGCTGGTGAAAGGCGTTATAGAGCTTGTAAAATGGCTGGGTTGAATAGGGTTCCAGTGATAATTAAAAAATTATCTAGCAAAGAAGTGTTAGAAGTTGCATTAATTGAGAATATTCAGAGAGAGGAGCTTACGGCCATAGAGGAAGCTCAGGGGTATAAGCGATTAATTGAAGATTTTGGTTATACTCAAGGAGAGTTGGCTGAAAATGTAGGGAAAAGCCGGAGTCATATTGCTAATTTGCTCAGGTTAAATAATTTACCTGAGTCTATTAAGCTGATGATTAACCAGGGGCAGTTGAGTATGGGGCATGCAAGATGCCTTATTGGACTTGAAGATGCAGAAGAAATCGCTCATAAAGTGGTTGCTAACGATTTAAATGTGAGGCAAACCGAGGATTTGACAAGAAAAAAAAATATTAATGAGAAGAAAAAAAAAGCAAGAGGTCAGGAATTTGAGCAAGATGATGATTTAATATTGCTTGGTTATTCTCTCAGTGAAAAATACGGAGTGAAGGTAGTGGTAGAAAATTCTTGGAATGGGGGTAAGATCTCTTTTCATTATACTAACCCGGAAGAATTAGATTCAATTTTATCAAAAATAAGTTAAACCATATGAAAATATTTTTGGATAGCGTAGATTTAATTGCAATAGATGCTTTTTCATCTTTTGGCATAATAGACGGGGTGACTACAAACCCAAGCTTAATGTCTTCTTCCGATTTGAGTTTTAGTGAAATAGTAAAAGAGATAAGTTCTAGAGTCTGTGGTGATATAAGCATTGAAGTGGTTTCTGATAATTATGATAATATGGTTAAAGAAGGTAATAAAATTCTTGATATTAACAGTGATTTGGTGATAAAACTACCAATCAGTTGGGATGGTATAAGAGCTTGTAAATATTTTTCTGATAAGCGTGTTAAAGTTAATATGACACTTTGTTTTAGTTTAAATCAGGCAATATTAGTTGCTAAAGCTGGTGCTACTTATGTTTCTCCTTTTGTTGGTAGATTAGAAGATATAGGAGAAGATGGTATAGGGCTAATTGCTGACATCAGGTCTGTATATGATAATTACAACATAGAAACAAAAATATTAGCTGCATCGATTAGGAATTTAGGTCATATAGAAGAAGTAGCTGTTTGTGGAAGCGACGTTGTAACCGTTCCCGCTGAATTATTATCTGAGATGGTGAAGCACGATCTTACAGACACTGGTTTAAGAAAATTTAAAGAAGATTGGGTAAAATCAGGGAAGAAAATTTAATTAAATAAACAGGGGTTAACTAATGTCATATCAATATGTCTATGTAATGAAGGGCTTAAAAAAGTCTATTAATGGTAAGGAGATTTTGAAGGAAACTTGGCTTTCTTTTCTGCCGGGAGCAAAAATAGGTATAATTGGTCACAATGGTGCTGGTAAATCTAGTTTACTTAAGATAATGGCTGGTATTGATAAAGAATATGAGGGCGAGGCATTTGTTGCAGATGGTGTAAAAATTGGTTATTTACCGCAAGAACCTAAGCTTGATTTACAAAAAAATGTTTTTGAAAATATAATGGATGGTTTGAAAGAAAAAAAAGCCTTGTTGGATGCGTTTAATGAAGTTAGCGCCAAGTTTGCTGAGGAAATAAGCGATGAGGAAATGAATGATTTATTGATGAAGCAGGCTGATTTACAAGAAAAAATTGATGCATGTGATGGGTGGTCTATAGAGCGTGAAATTGATATTGCTATGAATGCTTTGCTTTGTCCGCCTAAGGAAGCTGATGTAACAAAACTTTCAGGAGGTGAAAAAAGAAGAGTTGCCTTATGTAAGTTATTACTTGAAAAACCTGGTATGTTATTACTTGATGAACCAACAAATCATCTAGATGCTGAATCTGTTTCTTGGCTTGAAAATTATTTAAAAGAATATAAAGGTACTGTTGTGTCAATTACACACGATCGCTACTTTCTCGATAATGTTGCAGAATGGATATTAGAAATTGATAGGGGTTCATGTGTTCCTTGGCACTCAAATTATTCTAGTTGGCTTAAAGAGAAGCATGACAAACTTAGCAAAGAGGAGAAAGAAGAAAGTGATAGAACCAAACAGTTAAAAAAAGAGCTTGATTGGGTTCAGGCTTCACCAAAAGGTCGACAAAGTAAAAGCAAAGCTAGAATAAATGCATATCAAGAATTGTTGAATAAGAAAAGGGATATAGCAAACGGTGCGGCGCAAATTATTATTCCAAATGGACCAAGGCTTGGTGATTTAGTAATTGAAGTTGAAAAATTATCAAAGAAATTTGGTAATAAGATTCTATTATCTGATTTTAGTTTTAGAGTTCCACCTGGTGCAATAGTTGGTATTGTTGGTCCCAATGGTGCTGGTAAATCAACTTTATTTAATTTATTGACTGGAAAAATAGAGCCGGATTCTGGTAATATTAATATCGGTGAAACCGTAAAGCTTGGCTATGTAGATCAGTCAAGAGATCATTTAGATGGAAAAAAAACGATTTGGGAGGAGGTTTCTGAAGGGCTTGAAGTTTTAGAATTAGGTGACAATTCCATCAAAAGTAGGGCGTATTGTTCGGCGTTTAATTTTAAAGGTCCTGCTCAACAAAAAAAAGTCGGACAGTTATCAGGGGGTGAAAGAAACAGAGTACATTTAGCTAAATTACTTAAATCTGGTGCAAATGTTATTTTATTAGATGAGCCGTCTAATGATTTAGACGTTGATACTTTGCGAGCTTTAGAAGACGCAATTTTAGATTTTGCTGGTTGTGTTTTCGTGATTAGTCACGATAGATGGTTTTTAGATAGAATAGCCACCCATATCATCGCTTATGATAAAGAAGGTAGTCCAACTTGGTTTGAAGGTAATTATGAGGATTATCATAATTATATGGTTAAGCATATGGGAGAAGATGTTAAAAACCCTAGATATAAACATAAAAAACTAGCTTAAACTATCAGGGCCGTTAAATTTAGTAAATACTTTTGGTGATGCGCTTTTGGCAATAAATCGATATTTTACTAAAATTAAACTTACCTTGATTATATCTATAATATTCACTATCATGTGAAGAGTTTGAGGTGTAGAGATTTTTATTCTAGGTAAATAAATGTCAAAAATGCTTAGTGGCACAATGACCCAATCAGAAAATAATTATTTTTTTTCAGAAAAAGAAAAAAAAGTTTACAATAAATGGCGGATGCGCATATTGCTTTCAGTAATCTTGGGTTATGCTACTTTTTATTTATGTAGACAAAATTTTTCGATGATAATGCCGGCTTTCATGGAAGAATTCGGATACACTAAAACGCAACTAGGAGTGGTGCTTTCTGTTGCATCTGTTGTTTATGGCATTGGTAAATTTGTTAATGGGTATTTTAGCGATAGATCTAATGCCCGGTACTTTATGTCTATTGGGCTTTTGCTTTCTGCCGTGATTACTTTTATTTTGGGTTTTTCAGAAAGTATTTTATTTTTAGGTATATTTTGGGTTATTAATAATTGGGTGCAGTCAACTGGTTGGCCACCTGTTGCTAGAATGTTAACTCATTGGTTTGCCCCGAATGAACTTGGGACAAAATGGGCAATTGGTGCAGCTTCTCATCAAGCTGGCGGCGCTATTACTTTGATATTTACCGGTTATTTAGTAGCAAATTTTGGCTGGAGATCAGCATTTTTTATTCCAAGTATTATTGCAATTATTGTTGCCTGTATTTTATTTAATAGGCTTCGCGAGTCTCCTAAAGCTTTGGGTCTGAGGTCTGTTGAATTATATAAAGCGCAAAAAATTGCAAATTGTGAAATTGAGGATGAAGAAGATAATCTAGGTACTATGGCTATCGTTAGGAAAGTTTTTGTTAACCGTAATATGTGGTATGTGTGTTTTGCTAATATGTGCCTTTATATAGTCAAACTTGGTGTTATATTTTGGGCGCCTTTATTTTTAAAAGAATTTAAAAATATGTCTATTACTGAAGCAGGGTGGCAGGTCGCTTCATATGAAATAATTGGTATTGTTGGTGGGATCAGTGCTGGCTGGGCATCGGATAAAATTTTTGCTGGTCAGAGAGGGCCAGTTGGTGCGTTTTGTATGTTATTTTTAGCTGCTTCACTTTGGATATTTTGGCAAATGCCTGAAGAATATGATATGTTTAGTGGCTTGATGCTGGTATTTGTTGGTTTTTTTGTTTCCGGTCCACAGGTTTTAGTAGGCGTTGCATCGGCTGATTTTGCGTCAAAGAAGGCGATCGGCACAGCAAATGGGTTAGCTGGGACTATGGGCTATATTGGGTCGGGAATTACAGGCGTTGGTGTTGGTATTATTTCTGATATTTGGGGATGGGATGCTGTTTTTATATTTTTTATAATATCAGCTTTGTTTGGTAGCTTATTCTTTTATCTAACTTGGGGAAAGGCTGATTTAAAATAAATAAATTAAATATAAATTGATGACTGAATCAGGAACAGAAGGCGATAATATCTATCAGGTAAATTTTGATGATGCAATTTCTGAGCGTTATCTCTCTTATGCTTTATCTACAATCATGTCAAGGTCCTTACCTGATGTGCGTGATGGTTTGAAGCCTGTTCACAGGCGACTTCTTTATGCTATGTTAAAATTAAGATTGGACCCTAACTCTGGTTATAAAAAATGTGCAAGGGTTGTTGGTGACGTAATTGGTAAATATCATCCACATGGTGATACGGCGGTTTACGATACTTTGGTGCGTTTAGCACAAAGTTTTTCTTTAAGATATCCTTTGATTGATGGACAAGGTAATTTTGGTTCAATTGATGGTGATAATGCAGCTGCAATGCGTTATACCGAATCAAGAATGACTAAAATTTGTACCTTATTAATGGCGGATATAGACAAAGATACTGTTGATTATCATCCAACATATGATGATTCTGACATGGAACCTGTGTTAATGCCTGCTGCGTTTCCTAATCTCCTTGCCAATGGTTCGGAAGGTATAGCAGTTGGTATGGCTACTAGCATTCCGCCGCATAATTTACATGAATTATGCGATGCTTTGATTTATTTGATTGATAATACTAAAACAGATCAAACTCAAGAATTAATGCAATTTATTAATGGACCAGATTTTCCGACTGGTGGAGTAATTATTGATTCAAAAAAAATAATTGCTGAAGCTTACCGAACTGGCAGAGGAAGTTTTAGGGTAAGAGCAAAATGGGAAAAAGAAGATTTAAATCGTGGCATTTATCAAATAATAGTGACAGAAATTCCTTATCAGGTACAAAAATCTAAATTGATTGAACAGATTGCTAATTTATTAAAAGATAAAAAAATTCCGCTAATTACTAACATACGCGATGAATCTACGGAAAAAATACGTATTGTTATAGAACCTAAGGGTAGAAATTATGCGCCTGAGTTGATTATGGAGTCTTTATTTAAACAAACTGCTCTTGAGTCTAGGATTCATCTTAACATGAATGTGCTATCTTCTGATAATTCACCAAGAGTAATGAATATTCTTGAGGTGTTACAGGAATTTTTAAAACATCGACAAATAGTGGTAACACGAAGGATAAAATTTGAAATAAATAAAATCGAGAAGCGCCTTGAGATACTAGCAGCCTTAAAAATTGCTTATTTAAATATTGATGAGGTAATTAGAATTATACGCCAGGAAGATGATCCAAAAACAGAAATGATTCAGCAGTTTAATATTAATGATGTTCAAGCTGAAGCGATTTTAAATATTAAACTCAGGGCGCTTAGGAAACTCGAAGAATTTGAAATTAACGCAGAATATAAGGAGTTAACAACAAAACATGCAGAATACCAAGCAATTTTAGATCATCCTAATAAATTATGGCAATTGATAAAAAATGAATTATTAGATGTACAAAAAACATTTGGTTTTGATACGGAAATAGGAGCTAGAAAAACAATTTTTGAAGACTCTAACACCAATGCACAAATTGTTGATATTTCAGCTTTTATAGAGAGAGAGCCAATAACAGTAATATGTTCAAAAATGGGATGGATTAGAGCAATAAAGGGTCATAATCTTGATGTAAGTAGCGTAAAATATAAAGACGGTGACAAGCAAAAATTTATAGTTCAAACATATACAATAGATAATATTTTGATCTTCGCTGATAATGGCAGATTTTTTACCATACTTGCTGATAATATACCCAAAGGTAAGGGACAAGGTGAATCAATTAAGTTAATGATAGATATAGAAAATAATGAAATTGTTAATATTTTAACTTATAGAAAGAATCAGAAATTATTGCTTGCAGCAACAAGTGGCAAGGGGTTTATTGTTAATTCCGATGATGTTATTGCAGCAACTAAAGGTGGCAAGCAAGTAATGAACTTATCTGGAAATCATAAAGCAATTATTTGCAAGCAGGTAGAAGGTGATATGCTGGCGGTGGTTGGGACAAATAGGAAATTATTGGTTTTTGACCTTGATGAGATTCCGGAAATGAAGAAAGGTCAGGGGGTAATTTTACAAAAATACCGAGAGGCCCAACTTTCTGATGCAAAAACATTTAATGCCGATGAGGGGCTTTCCTGGATGATTGGTAATAAAATAAGATTAGAAAAACAAATAATGGATTGGCGGGCAAAACGTGGCAGTGTTGGTAAAATACCTCCTAATGGATTGCCTAAAAACAACAAATTTTGGTAAAAGGATTAGTGAATCGAGTGCGCAACCTGATTATAGTAAATTAGGTATTGTTAAATAACTGACACAATACAATAAGGGAACTATGCTATGATACCAAGAAAAAGCTGTTAAATGTATAATTGCAAAAATTTACAACTTAACCTAGTTTATAAAAAAATACTTGAAATATTGCAATTTTACTATATGCTAAGCGATGAATTTTGCCAAAATTATTTGGTTTTTTATTTTAAGAATATATTTCGTGGAGAATAAATAATGAGTGAAGTGTTATCGTTGGTAGCTCACCTTAGAGAAGATACAGGCACTGGTTCAGCTAGAGCTTTGCGCAGAAATAAGATGGTCCCTGCTATTATATATGGCGCTGGGAAAGAACCTCTTTCTATTGCAGTTGAGGAAAAAGAGCTAACAAAATATTACCGTAAACCTCAATATATATCACAAGTTATTCAATTCGAAATTGGTGGTAAAAAGCATAAAGTTTTGCCTAAAGATGTACAGTTACATCCAATCACTGAAGTTGTTAGCCATGCTGATTTTATTTTTTTAGATAAAAAAATGCAAAAGATGAAAGTGCCTCTAGTTTATAAAAATAAAGAAATATGTTTTGGTGTGAAAAAAGGTGGTTATTTTAATATCATTAAAAGATTTTTGAATATTCTGTGTCCTGTAGAATCAATGCCTAGAAAAATAGAATTTGATGTTACTGATATGGCTATTGCTACTTCAATGAGGGCAAAAGAAGCCAAATTGCCAGAAGGCGCTAAGTTACTCGATGATCCTAATTTTGTAATTGCCTCCATAATTGGTAAAAAAGGCAAAACTGAAGACGAGCCTGGTGCTGAAAATGCTGGCGAGTCTTCTGCTGAGGCTGCTGCACAGGGCGCGAAATAAATTAGGCGGCGTGTTAATCATAATAACTGGACTAATAGCGATTAAGACGTATAATCAGTTTTATTAATTTTTTGCGATTATATAAGTAAATTCGATGAATTTATTATAATTATTTGAATATTAACGAAAATGTTCTTAATTGTAGGTCTTGGAAATCCTGGTCAGCTTTATGTGAATACTAGACATAATATTGGCTTTAATTTTATTGATTTTGTAGCCAGCAATCATAAACTCTCCTTAACCCATAAATCTAGATTTAATGCTGATATTGCAATTAATCTTTTAAATCAAACTAAAATAATCTTGTGTAAACCCACAAGTTTTATGAATTTATCTGGTCAATCTGTGGCACAAATCATATCTTACCATAAAATTGCGCTTGAAAATATTATAGTAATACATGACGATATAGATATTCCTTTTGGCAAAATAAGATGTAAAATAGGGGGGGGGAGCGGCGGTCATAATGGCCTCAAATCAATAGATTCTCATATTGGTTCAAATTATTTAAGGATACGATTGGGTGTGGGTAGGCCTCAAAATGATAATATTGATATATCAAGTTATGTATTAAGCAAATTTTTGTCAGATGAATTAGTAATGATAGAAAAAAAATATCATATTATAGAAAAAAATTTGTATTTACTATTTGAAAATCAATTAGAGAAGTTTAAATTACATATTAAATGATTTGTGTTTTTGTGGTGATATAATATGAAAAAAGCAGTGGTTTTAGTAAGTGGCGGCATTGATTCTTCAACTGTATTAGCAATGGTGGCGTCACAACATTATGAAATATATGCGATAAGTTTTCATTACAACCAGAAGCAAGTAATTGAACTTAAAAAGATTGAGCAATTTCTTAAACGCTATAAAGTGCAAGAGCATAGAGTAATAAAAGCTGATTTTAGCATGATTTCAGATTCTTCTTTAACGGACAAAGATATTGATGTACCACATTATCAAAGAGCAAGCGATGTTGGTAATGAAATTCCAAATACTTATGTACCAGCAAGAAATACAATATTTTTAAGTTACGCGTTAGGTTTTGCAGAAAGTGTAGGGAGTAAGGATATATTCCTTGGAGTTCATGCTACTGATCACTCAAATTATCCTGATTGCCGTGCAGAATATATTAAAAGTTTTGAAAATATGGCAAATTTAGCCACAGCCATAGGGGTTAGCGGGGATAAAATAACGATTCATGCACCACTTGTCAATATGACAAAAAGTGAAATTATTGCTAAAGGCATTAGCATGAATGTTAATTATGCTGATACTATTTCATGTTATGATCCTACTTATGATGCAAAATCATGTGGTAAATGTCTTGCTTGTTTGGTAAGGCTTGAAGCATTTGAAGCAAATAAAATGCAAGATCCTATAAAATATCTATAACAAATGCTTGATATAAAACTTGCTATTTGATAGAAATTACTTTAAAAATCGATAGAAATTTTATGATATCAGTCGTATTACCCATATAATTTAATTAAATTGTGAATAGAATATATTATGTCCATTACAAAAGAGCAAGAAGAGTACAGTCAGAATATTGGTAAAAGTTATGATAACATACCTTATGTAAGTTATCCATTTGAGTATACAAGGCCAGAAAACTTAAAATCAATCGCACTTTTATTTGGTGTGAAAGCACCTAAACTTGAAACCGCAAGAATTCTTGAGCTTGGTTGCGCTGAAGGTGGTAGTTTATTTAGGTTTGCATCTACATATCCAAAATCTTATACTTTAGGGGTTGACCTGTCAAAAGTTGAAATAGAACATGGTCAGGAAAAAATCAAAAAATTTGGTTTAAAAAATTTAGAATTAAAAAATATGTCTATTACCGATCTTAATGATTCTTACGGTAAGTTTGACTATATTATTTGTCACGGTGTTTATTCCTGGGTACCTGATTTTGTAAAAAAATCTATTTTAGAAGTTAGTAAAAAATTACTTAATAAGAATGGTGTAGCTTTTGTTAGTTATAATACTCTACCTGGCTGGAATATGGTGGGTACTGTTAGAGAGTTAATGATGTATCATGCTAATAATTTTCAAACAGAACAAGACAAGATTACACAAGGCAAATCGGTTTTAAATTTCTTAAAGGATGCTCTAGGCGATGCGAAAACGCCCCATGCAAAATTCATGGCTGAGGCTGCAAATATGATGGCTAATAAAGAAGATAATTATATTAGACATGAATATTTAGCTGAAGAAAATAAAGCATTTTATTTTCATGAATTTATTGCAGATGCAAAAAAGCATGATCTTGAATATTTGGGCGATACTGATTTACATCGTATGTTTATTGGTAATTTAGCACCTAATGCGGCAGAAAAATTAGGTGCAATAAATGATATAGTTAAGACAGAACAATATATTGATTTTATTAGAAATACTCAATTTAGATGCACATTATTATGCCATAAAGACACAAATATTATTCGTAATATAAATTACGATCGTGTTAAGGATTTATATATAGCAGTTATTCTTAACCCTGAGCTTCCAGAAACTCAGGAATTATTAACGAGCAATAATCCAGTGAAATTCTTTGTCAATGGCTCTAATGATATTCATCTTACTGCCGGTAATCCGCATTTAAAAGCTGTAATGTATACATTAGCTGAAAATAAAAACAACCCAATGTTGATTGCTGAAATCATAAATTTAGCACAAAAAAAAGTGCCTAATATTACAAAGAAAGATTTAGAAGCCTTTTTTGTTAATGAGATAGCAAGGTTAATATTTTCTGGTTATTTTAAAATATTTAGTGATAAACCCATATTTAAGTATGAAATATCAGATAAGCCAAAAATTAGTGATTATGCTCTTTTTGAAGCAAATTTGACAAGACATAATGGTCGCATATGGATTACAAATCAAATTAACTCCATGTTAAATTTAACTGATTATCACGTTCATGCTCTCAAATTACTTGACGGTAAACATACTAAAGCAGAAATAGCACAAGAAATTGTTCAGAAAATCAAAGATGGTGTAATTACTGCTCAAGAAAATAACCAAAATATAACAGATGAAAAACGTTTAAATTATGTCGCTACAGAGATTGTAGACCAATTATTGGAATATTTGAAAATCAATTATGCGTTAATAGGTTAATTATATAATTTGAGTATTAATTTATGTTTATAGATAAAATTTCAGCAAAAACACAAGATGGAAATTTTAATGTAATTATTGAAATTCCGATGAATAGCGCCCCTGTTAAATATGAGTTTGATAAAGAAATTGGAGCAATCGTGGTTGATAGGTTCATGCAAAGCCCTATGTTTTATCCATGTAACTATGGATTCATTCCTCATACTCTTTCAAATGATGGCGACCCTGCTGATGTACTTGTTATGTCTAATTATCCTGTGGTACCTGGTGCAATTATCAAAGTGCGACCTGTTGCTGTGTTGCTAATGGAGGATGAATCTGGAGTAGATGAGAAAATTTTAACAGTGCCAGCAGGGAAAATAGATTCAACATATGATGTAATTAAAGATATTAACGATGTATCACAAATGATTAAGGACAGAATACAGCATTTTTTTGAACATTATAAAAAACTGGAAAAAGGTAAATGGGTTAAAATTATTGGTTGGGATAATGCAGAAAAGGCATTATCTTTAATCGAAGAAGCAATAGATAGAAGTAAGTAAAGTATGGGGATCAAATCCATGGTCAGTGGATTGAAATTAATCGACAATCAGTCTTAAATTTTTCCTGACTTCATACAGTTTGTTAAAAAATCAATAAAGAAAGCAAGCGAAAATGGCTTAAATCATTGCTTTTTCAACCTTCTAGAGACTTTCTCTGATTGAGAATTTAAGGGCCCTAGCGTAGGCCCTGTTATAACTCCTCTAGAGTATATGTTACCTAAAGAAGCAATTTAAAAGCCATGAAGGTGGTTTAAAATTAAGAGTTAATTTGTAATATTTATTTTATAATTACAATTTTTAAAGCGGGGAGTATTTTAATACTCCCATTTTTTTAAGAATTTTATATTTTATGTTCACAAAATACTCTTTATCTAAAAATATTTTGATATTATTTGTTTTTATGCTTGACTTCATGCAACGCTGGGTGTATACACATTACCTCATTTTAAATTATTAATTTATATAAAAAATATTATGTCTGAAAGAAAAGTAGCACAAAAATTTATCTCCTTTGTTAAAGGTAGTGAAGAATTTAACCAAGTAAAAAAAGATATGGAGCTTGGTTGGAATATCATAAATCTTATCAATAGTGGTCAATATTATATTGGTATAATGGAAAAAAATGATAATAAATCTTCTGATAACAAAGATATCGTTTTTATTCCACCAAAAAAGAAGATTAAAATAACTTCTAAAGGAAAATAAGTTATTGATAATGCCTATAAAGAAGAAGGTTTAATAATTTAACTTACTTTGTCAGAGCAAATAATGTGACTTAGTGCAGCATTAATGAGGTTATATTATCTTTTATCAATTGCACGCCTGGCTGATTGAAAGGATTAATTTTCATTAAATGTCCTATAAAAACTATTTCTAACATAGAATGGGCGGTAATAGCACCAAAAGTTTTTGCTGCAATATTTTGTAATATAATTTTCCTTATCGCTAGGCTTTTACTATCTAGAGCTTTTAAGGTAGCATCAAAATTTGCTTGATTAATAGCTAATAATGATTTATGCGATAAATATTTTGCCGCTTTAAGTTCGTCTGTTTTATAATTATTTATATTGTTATCAAAATCTTGAATATAAAACATTGTAAATAATTTGTCCTTTGGCCCATCTAAATATAACTGCATAGTACTATGCTGATCGTTTGGCCCAATACCTTTTATTGGCGTATAACCCATATTGTTTTTCCCTAAAGATTCTGCAATAATTTGAGAATACCATTCTAAAAAATTTGTAAATTTTTGCAAATAACCAATATTTACTAAAATTTGCTTATTGCCGAAATATATTGCACTTGCGCTTAAAATTGGTTTGCTGTGGTGAAGGTTATTTTGGAAATCATCTATAACCTCATTAGCCCCATTTATATAACTAGCTACGTCAATATCTGCTATTAAACCAACAAGCAAAGAAACAGATGATAGGCCAGAATATCTGCCACTAATTTCGCTTTGATGAGGTAATAAGTGCCCACCAATATTCGATGCTATATCTTTAATTACGCCTTCCCTAGGGTTGGTAATAAAAAACGAACGACCTGCTATATTTTTTATATTATGCTTTTTATATTCTGCAATCATACAGCTGACTAAAGAAATTGTTTCCAAAGTTTTACCAGAATTGCTGATAGCAAGAAATGCACTATTTTTTAAATCAATTTTTTTAACAAGATTGGCAAAAAAAATAGGATCAGTATTGTGCAAAAAATGGATATTTATCTTTTGTGCTTCATTCCCCACAAAATCAACCAACATTTGGGGGTTCAAATTGGCTCCTCCCATGCTAATTATTATAAGGTCCGAGAAATTATTTTTTATGTTGTCAGCTATTGATACAAGTGATTTTATAGCTTTTTCTGCATCTTGTTTTTGAAAAATTTTATAAAAAGGAGTTTTGCTAACAATATTTGAATTAATGAAATTTGCGGTTTCGTTTAGTAATTTGCTATTATTTTGATTAATTTCAGCAATATCAAGATTAAAAAAATCTACGCTATACATTATATAAGGTGCCTTATAAAAAGCTGACAAAATAATGGCTGGGACGAGAGGGCTCGAACCTCTGACCTACGATACCAAAAACCGTTGCTCTACCAGCTGAGCTACGTCCCAACTATAAACTTACAAAGACTTTGCGTCCTATCACCCAAGCTATTTTAAGTGGCAAGATACAAGTTCACTCTACATCTTATAACAATAATTTACAATATAGTCAAGAATCCAAATTGCAATTCTTGTTCAAGCTCTTCGAAGCTCTTACAATCTTGCCTCTGCGCTGGAAATAACTTGCATCCAATAACCGAGTTATAGCCAATGGCAACATGCATAGTTGTTCCTAAATCCTTTCTGTCTCTACCCTTGGCTTGCTCCCCCTTCTTTTTTTAAAGGTAACGTTAATTGTACAAAACTGTTTGTTTTCTGTCCAAATTATGGGTACCATTATAAAAACATATATTTGATATTTTAAAGCAGAGAATTTAATAGCCCTGTTGTAGATGTTGATAGAAAAATAATAAAGATTGATTTTTTTATATTGTTCTTTACACTCATACAAATTTAAAAAGCTTTGCATAAATTATTAATGACTAAAAAAAAATTAATTCGTAATTTCTCAATTGTTGCCCATATTGATCATGGCAAATCAACTCTTGCTGATAGGTTGATTGAATATTGTGGTGGGCTACAAAAACGTGAAATGAGCCAGCAAGTACTTGATTCAATGGATATTGAACGAGAGAGGGGCATAACCATTAAGGCTCAAACAGTAAGGCTTAATTATAAAGCTAAAGATGGCAATCTGTACCAACTCAATCTGATGGATACACCAGGTCATGTTGATTTTTCATATGAAGTAAGTAGATCACTTGCTGCGTGTGAAGGGTCGCTACTTGTTGTTGATGCAAGCCAAGGTGTTGAAGCCCAAACACTTGCTAATGTTTATCAAGCTATTGATAATAATCATGAAATTATTCCTGTTTTAAATAAAATTGATTTACCAGCAGCGCAGCCAGAAGTAATAAAAGAACAAATAGAAAATGTCATTGGTATTGATGCAAGCAATGCTTTACTTGTTTCTGCTAAAAGCGGTATTGGTATTGAAGATGTTCTTGAAGCTATAGTAAATCATTTACCAGAACCTAAAAATGAATTCTTGGAACAGAATAATCAAGAGGCTTTAAAAGCATTGCTGGTAGATAGTTGGTATGATCAATATCTTGGCGTAGTGATTTTAGTTAGAGTTTTTCAAGGGCAACTGAAAAAAGGAACAAAAATTAAAATGCTTTCTACCGGTAAAAACTATAATATTGATAATGTTGGATATTTTACGCCCAAAAAGATTTTATGTGATGCTTTACAAGAAGGAGAAATAGGGTTTTTTACAGCATCTATTAAGCAAGTAGCAGAATGTAAAGTAGGTGATACAGTCACAGATGATACCAAAAATAATATATCAATGTTACCTGGCTTCAAACCAAACTTACCTGTAGTATTTTGTAGCTTATTCCCATCAGATGCAGGCGATTTTGAACGTTTAAAGGATTCTCTTGGCAAATTGAAATTAAATGATTCAAGCCTTGAATTTGAAACAGAAAATTCTGGAGCGCTTGGCTTTGGTTTTAGATGCGGGTTTTTAGGGTTATTACATCTTGAAATTATTCAGGAAAGACTTGAGAGAGAATTTGATTTAGATCTGATAACCACCGCGCCAAGCGTTGTTTATAAAATGATTCTGCGTGGAAATCAAGAGCTTGAAATTCATAATCCAGTAGATTTTCCAGACATACAAACAATAGATAAAATGTTTGAACCTTGGGTAAAAGCCACAATAATGGTACCTGAAGAACATTTAGGAGCGGTTTTATCTTTATGCACCGATAAACGTGGAATGCAGTTAGATATGAAATATATATCGGGTAGAATAATGGTGATTTATAAATTTCCATTAAATGAAATAGTATTTGATTTTTATGATAGACTCAAAGGTTGTAGTAAGGGTTATGCAAGTTTTGACTGGGAAATGGATGGTTATCAAGAAGGTAATTTAGTTAAATTAAGCATTTTAGTGAATTCTGAACCAGTCGATGCTTTATCTATAATAGTTCATAAATCAAGAGCAGAATCAAGAGGAAGGCAGTTATGCGAAAGATTGAAAGAATTAATACCAAGACAACTCTTTCAAATCGCAATTCAAGCGGCAATTGGCGGAAAAATAATAGCAAGAGAAACAGTTAAAGCTATGCGCAAAGATGTTTTAGCAAAATGCTATGGAGGTGATATCACACGAAAACGCAAATTACTGGAAAAACAGAAAGCTGGTAAAAAACGTATGAGAAATATTGGCAATATCGAAATTCCGCAATCAGCTTTTATTGCTGCTTTGAAAATTGGCGACTAATCAGTTCTGATTTTAACCATTGTAGACATTCCAGGGGTTAATTTATTTTTTAACTCTGGTGGTATTACAAAATCTATTACAACAGGAACACGCTGAACTATTTTAGTAAAATTACCAGTGGCGTTAGCTGGTGGTATTATACTAAATTTTGAACCAGTAGCAGGCGCAATATTCTTAATTTTACCTTTTATTTCATAATTATCATATGCATCAAAAATTAACGTTGCTTCCATTCCTGGGCTAAATTTAGCTATTTGGGTTTCCTTAAAATTGGCTTCTACGAAAATTGCTTCCGGTATTACAGAAAATAAAACAATTCCTGCTCTAACATAATTTCCTATTTCCAAAGAACTATTACCAATTATTCCGTCAATGGGTGAACGAATAACAGTGTTTTTCAAATTCCTTTTAGCAAGAAATTCTTCTTGTATAGCAATAGCATGATTAGCAACGGCAGAAGTACATTGAATCCTAAGCAATTTCACTTTAACCTTGCTCTTTTTCATATTAAGCTCTGCTTGAGAAAAGTCATTTTTTGCCTTTTCTAAGGCAATTTCAGCGCTATCTAGCCTTTGCTTACTGGCATAGCTATCTTTGCTAAGTTTTTTTACTCTGTTATAATCTATTTGAGTCAATTTTAGATTAGTTTCAGAGAATTCAAATTGCTCCTTAGCTTTACTTTCATCTATCAAAGCAAGTTCAATATTTTGCTCTATTAATTGAATTTTATGCTTTGCCCCTGCGGTTGCTGATTTTGCCTTTTCGTATAAAGCCTTGTAATCATCGTTTTTTATTCTTGCTATTATTTGATTTTTTTTTACTCTATTATTTTCATTAACCAAAACCTCATCAATTATACCATTTATTTCTGAACTAATTTCCGAAATATCAGCCTCTATATAAGCATTATCAGTTGATTGTGTATTACTCCAAATATATATTCTGTAAGAAGTAAAAAGAAAAATAATAGCAATAATAATTACTATATGTAGAAAATATTTATACGATTTTATTTGAGAAAATTGGATCATAATTTTTTTGTTAAATATATGCAAAAAGGTATAGATAGTAAGTATAACAGCGTAATTAGCGGAAAGACGTACCAAGGATATACTACAGTAGTTATAATTACTACAGCAAATACTATCATCGAAAATGATAAATATTCTGGCTTAATAATGATATTCTTAACTGATATCGTAGGAAGCGTGCTGGCAATTAATAGCGCAATAAATATAATATAACAATCAATAAATAAAGTATAATTCCTAACGTCAAAATTTTCAAAAAAAGTTGTTATTTCAAAATCAAGTATCATTGGCACAAGTACAAGCAAAGCTCCACTTGGCGCTGGAACACCCGTTAAAAATAATTTATTTTTCTTATCAACCTGATTTATACTCACAGTATTAAAACGAGCAAGTCGGATTGCCATACATACGATAAATAACATCATTGCCGACCAAGAAAATACTTTATATTCATATTGCTGAAAGGACCATAAATAAGTCATAACTGCAGGGCACAAACCAAAATTAACAAAATCACATAATGAATCAAGCTCAGCACCAAAATGGCTGGAAGCATTCAACATTCTTGCTACTTTACCGTCAAGCCCATCTATGATACTAGCAATTAAAATACAATATACTGACATCTCCCAGCGACTATCTAAGGCAAAACGAAGTGAGCTAGTGCCAATAATCAACGCGCTCAAAGTCAGTATATTAGGTATCATTTTTGTAACAGGTACAGGGCGCAATATTTTCCTTGGTTTCTTTATATTCAACAAAATAATTTACTATTTTATATATTATCTTACTTCAAATTTAGGTTCAGCTGATTTTTTCATGCTCAAATCAGCTATAATAGTTTCTCCGCCAATACAAGTTTGACCCTCAGATACTGAAATAGCAGTTTTTAACGGTAAATAAATATCTGCTCTACTACCAAATCTTATAATTCCGTATCTTTGACCAGATTTAACTTCCTGATTTTCTTCAAGATCACAAACTATTCTTCTAGCGATCAATCCAGCTATCTGAACAAAGGCAAGCTTAATACCAGAATTAGTTTCCATTAACACTGATTGTCTTTCATTGTGAATGCTTGCTTTATCAAGTGAGGCATTAAAAAATCTACCAGGGTGATAATGTAGAGATAATATTTTTCCAGATGCTGGCACTCTATTTACATGCACGTTAAATACATTTAAGAATACACTAACCCGAATCATTTCCTGCTCTCCTAAGCCAAGTTCTGCAGGTGGAACGGTTTCTTTTATCTTTTGCACTACTCCGTCTGCAGGGCTTATAATAAGATTTTCAGCTATCGGTGTTGAACGCTCAGGGTTACGAAAAAAGTAAGCACACCATACGGTAAGTATTGCACCAATCCATCCAACGCTAGTATTAAAAGAACCTAGAATAAAAGACAGTGCCGCAAAAATTGCTATGAATATATAGCCTTCGCGATGAATGATTTTTGCCAAATCACTATAGGGTTTCATTATGTTGCTCCAAATATGATAATATCAGAGATGATAAAATTCTTGCGGGTTTAGGTCAAGCATAAAAACACAAATAGCCATTCAATATAATAATTTAATCAGAGAGATTGCTCTGGTCTCTCGCTTGTATTAACAGCTACTCTCTTGCTAAAATCTCTAACCAAAGAGATTTCTTAGCTCCTTAACTTTCCTTCCTTATCCTTAACTGGCGTTTCTAATATTATCATAATGAATTTATTCAATGCTAATCCATCCTGACTATTATATATATTTGCAAGTCCACATATTATTGTTTACTCTATTTGTTTATAGCTTGTACTTTGGTTTCATAAAATTATTCCTTTTGGTTTGTTATCTACTATACTAGCTTAACCTATAGTTTAATTTTACACAAGTTTTATACGTTACCGGATTTGGCATCTGGAGGCCTAATATATAATGGTTCTAGCTTACCGAAATCTCCTTTTTTAACTTTTTCAGCGGCATATCTACATAAAGTCCAAGCTTTTATGTGCGTGAATCTAGGAAGGATTGTTATGTTTGATAGATTATGTAATGTGTTGTAAATTTCAACTATACCGCTACCAGCGATTACGATTTTTTCATTATTATGATTTGCAAATAAATCAGTTATTACATCAAGGTCAATAATGCCACATTCTTCAGTAACACCATTATAATTAAATTTTTGATAATATAATTGCTTTCTATAGGCGTTGAGTAAAATAATAGCTTTATCAAAATATTTTATTTGCTGCAGAATTCTGTAATACGACATTTCAAAATTAGAAATGATTACTGGTTTAATTTTGCTTGCCATTAATATTCCCTCAGCAGCAGCAAGACCTATCCTGATACCTGTAAAACTGCCAGGGCCATTAGTAAATGCTAAATAATGGATATCACTATAGTCAAAATTTGCGCATCTTAAGGCTTGTTCTATCAAAACAAGCAGATTTTCAGCTTGCATGGATGGCCTTAAATCTTCTTTATACGCTAAAACATCTTGCTCCCGTAAGATTGCTACTGAGCAACTGCTATTTGAAACATCGAATCCTAAAATTATTGACATAATTCATATTTAAAAAATTCTATTTGTTGGTATAGTATCAACAAATATTATTTATAAAGAAGGCATAATGATTAATCCAGCAATATTTAGGGCATATGATATTAGAGGTAACAGTAAAAAAGATCTATCTCCAGAAATAGCTTATAAAATCGGCTTTATATTCACAAAAAAGGTTATTTCACCAATAAATCAACTATTATGCGTGGCTATGGATGGCCGCTTAAGTTCTGATAATTTATGCCAAGCTTTAATGCAAGCTATAGAAGATGCTGGTGGTATAGTAAAATTTATTGGTCTTGAAGCTACTCCTGTTTTATATTTCGCAGATCAAGTTTTTGCAAGTGCAGGCAGTATTATGGTAACAGGCTCACATAACCCAAAGGATGATAATGGTTTTAAAATGCTAAAAGCAAACAAGCCATTTTTTGGTGAAATGATTGAAGACTTAAAACAACAAATAACGAAATTTGATTGGCCTGAAATTATAATAAAACCTAAAAACCGAGAAATTGTTGATATTAAACTGCAATATTTTGATAGAGTTCTTTTAAATAAGAATATTAATAGCGATTTAAAAATTGCTTTTGATCCAGCAAATGGTGCAACAGGCGAATTAATAGTGGAGCTAAGTAAAAAATTGCCATGCAAAACTTTAATAATAAATGAAAAAATAGATGGTAATTTTCCATCGCATGAGCCTGATCCTACTATTGCTAAAAATCTGAATCAGTTACGTGATTCCGTTTTAAAAAATAATTGTGATATCGGGATTGGTTTTGATGGGGATGGTGATCGCCTTGGCGTAATTACAAATAAAGGAGCTTTTGTACCTGGAGATCAATTGCTTTGTATATATGCAAAATCCATAATTGCTAAAAACCCTGAGGCTACTATTATTGCTGATGTTAAAGCTAGCCAAGTATTTTTTGATTATGTAAATGATTTAGGGGGTAAGGCGATAATGTGGAAAACAGGTCATTCTTTTATTAAAGATAAAATGAAAGAGTTAGGAGCCTTATTTGCTGGAGAGATAAGTGGTCATATTTTTTTTGCCGATGAATATTATGGTTATGATGATGCTATATATGCTGCCATACGTCTTATTGAAATTATTTCAAATTCTCAGCTTTCAGTAGATGAAATGATTCAAGCATTGCCAAAAACTTTTAGCTCATCAGAAATAAAGATAAAAATTAGAGATGAAGTAAAATTTGCTTTTGTTAAAAAAATAAAACAAGATCTTCTCAAGCAAAATATAAATTTTATTGAGATTGATGGAGTCAGAGTCACTAATAAAAAGGGTTGGTGGTTGCTTAGGGCTTCAAATACCGGACCCGCAATTACACTGCGATTTGAAGCACAAACACAAGATGGACTAAATAGTTTGCAAACAGAATTGAAAGATATGTTGCTAAAAAATATTGATAATGACATTGAATTAGATGAAATTAATAAAATATTATGAAAAGATATAATTTTAACAAATTAATTAGAAACAAATTACCAGCAAGATTTAAATTAGAAGGTATAAAATTAGTTGGTAAAACATTAACAACAGTAGAATTTGCGCTTGAGCTTAAAAATAAATTAGTTGAAGAATCAAAAGAGGTTTTAGAAGCTGAGGGACAAAATGAGCTGATAAAAGAACTTGCTGATGTTGTGGAGGTAATTAACACTATAAAACAAGTATATAATATAACGTCAGAGGAAGTAGAGCAGGAGCGTCAAAAAAAGCATGATATCAATGGTCATTTTCTGCCTACTAATTTTGTCAATTATATTGAAGTGCCAGAATCAAAAGAAGAAATTAAAAAATATCTAGAGAATAAAAAAAGACCTTATGAATATCATGATTGAGCCGCCCGCGATAATCTATCATTAATCGCTAGGCCGATTGACTCATTTGGAACCTTAGCGACTGCAAGCCTTGCTATATTATTATTTTGTGCATAATGGTCTAATATATGTAAATAGTTAAATAAATTTGCTGCTGCTTCTACTAAATCTCCTTTATGGCTGAGATTAATTGAACCTGTAGCCAGTAATTTACTATCACCAAAATTAAGACCAATCTCATTTTTTTCTAAAGATATAACGTTAATTCTCATAGCTGTTTTTGGCGCATAATGAATATAATTCATGCCTGGTGCTTTGATCGGAGATTCTTTAGAAGCAATTAAGATTTTTTTATTTAATATTTTTTCTATAAAAACAGGAGTAATAAAACCAAACCTTAAAATAGTAGGATTATTTGTTGATAAGTCAATTATAGTTGATTCAATACCATATTTTGTTGGCTCATTTGAACCAAGGACAAAAACATCATCATTAACAAAATTTTCCTGCACATGTGTGATTCTAGTAGAGGTAATTCTACCAGATTTATTAGCGCTAGGCGCGGCAATTGGTACATTACTTTGAGTAATTAATTCCTGAGCTATTGGATGAGCTGGAAACCTTATCGCAATAGTTTTAAGATTTGCAGTTACAGATTTTGCTATTCTACTTTTTTTCTTTGGCAAAATCATAGTTAGTGGACCAGGCCAAAGAGTGGTTAATTTTATGGCATCTTCAGTAAAAATAGCTAAATCTTTGGCTTGTTCTAGAGATGCTACATGTATAATTAATGGATTATTTATAGGACGCCCTTTAACCTGGTAGATTTTTAAACAAGCATCTTCGTCAAAAGCGTTGGCACCAATCCCATAAACAGTTTCTGTAGGAAATGAAACCAATCCACCTTGTTTAATAATCTGGGCCGCTTCAGCTATTAATGTATAATTTGTCATAACCAAATGATTAATAATCTACTTGCAAAAAATAAAGACCATGCGCGGGCGCTGTAGGTCCAGCCTTACTGCGATCTTTACAATCTAATATCTCCTGTATTTTTATAGCCGGCCAATGTTGTCTGCCAATTTTGACCAAATTACCAACAATATTTCTAACCATATGATGTAAAAAAGATAAAGCAGATACATGAATTTCAATTGTATCTGCTATTGCGATAATTTCGATTTTATCAATAGTTTTAACTGCTGATTTTGCCTGACATTCAGATGCTCTAAAAGAGCTAAAATCATGCTGCCCTACTAAACAACTTCCAGCTTGCCTCATAAGTTCTATATCAAGATAGTCTCGAATCCACCATTTTTTTCCAACTTCAATTATGTTTATCCCCTTGCGATTTAAAATTTTATAAACATAATGTCGTTGTTTTGCAGAAAAACGAGCGTCAAAATCAGCATCAACAGATATACACTCAATTACCCCTACCGGATATGGTTTGCAAAAAAAATTTATTGATTCAATAATTTTATTCTCGCTATATTTTGAGTCTAGACAAAAACTTGCCACCTGACCATAAGCATGCACACCAGCATCAGTCCTACCTGCTGCAGTTACGGAAACTGTTTCTTTGCTAAATTTATAAATAGCTTGTTCGATCACTTCTTGTATAGATAAAGCGTTTGGTTGTCTTTGCCATCCACAAAAATCATTACCTAAATATTCAATTGTAATTTTATATTTATTATTCACACAAATTCTACATTAAATCTAGTTTCGAAGCTCTTTCTTGCTGAGGTTTTTATAACTATTTCCTGAACAAGATTTTACAAAGAAATTAGAATTTTTTTGAATGATTAATTTTTTGCAACAGAAGCTACTTCATCTGCAAAGTTTGTTTCTTCTTTTTCTATACCTTCGCCAATTTCAAATCTTACATAATCAGTTAATACAACGCTAGTACCTAATTCTTTAGCAAGATTAGCAACTATATCAGAGATCTTTGATTTACCATCGATAACAAAGACTTGATTCATTAAAACTATTTCTTGCATAAATTTTCTAATCCTACCTTCAATCATGTTTTCAATGATATTGTCAGGTTTTCCAGTAGATTTTGATTGCTCAACAAATATCTCTTTTTCTCTCTGTACTAAATCTGGGTCAACTAAATCTTGTGTTAAATATTCAGGTTTAGCTGCTGCAACATGCATCGCTATTTGTTTACCAACTTCCATTAATTTTGCCTTGTCACCCGTAGACTCAAGAGCAACTAATACGGAAATTTTTCCCATATTTTCAGCAACCGCATTATGCACATAAGATGCAACTACACCATCTTTAACCTGAAGCTGTTTCATACGACGAAGAGTTAAATTTTCACCTATTGTCGCTACATTCTCAACGATTAAATCTTCTGTCGTTTTACCAGATTCAATATGCGCTGTCTTTAATTCTTCAATATTTTTACAAGACAAAGCTTGTTTGGCTACTTTTTTTGTTAAATTTTGAAAAGCTTCATTACGTGAAACAAAATCTGTTTCAGAATTAATTTCAACCACAGCTCCAGTTGTTCCTGCAACTTCCAGAGCAGTTAGACCTTCAGCTGCTACTCTACCAGCTTTTTTTGCTGCTGCAGCTAGCCCCTTAGTACGCAACCAATCAATTGCTGCCTCAAAATCACCAGAAGTCTCAACTAAAGCTTTTTTGCAGTCCATCATTCCTGCGCCTGTTTTCAACCTTAAATCTTTTACTAATGATGCAGATACTGTCATTTTTTCTTCTCCTTCAATAATTTTACTAATTAAATATTACTACTATCAGCTGATTTTTTAGCTTCCTTAGAAGCTATTTTATCTACTGTTGTTTTAGCAGTTTTTTCTCTACTTTATCTTTTTTTCTTCAGTAGTAGTTTTTTTACTGTCTGCTTTTTTAGGTTCATTTTTTTTCGTAACGTCATTAGTTTCTTTTGCTCTTGAAACTTTTGCGGTTTTTGCCAATTTTTTAACGTTATCCATATTATTTGCAGCTTCTGCATTAAGCTTATTGCCAACATCAACTCCAGAATCTTGTAAAGCATCTTGCATTCCAGCAAGCGCTGCATCAGCAAATAAATTACAATATAACCTTATTGACCTAATAGCATCATCATTGCCCGGGATAGGAAAATCAATATCATCAGGATTTGAATTGCTATCAACCACAGCAATTATAGGAACGCCTAATTTTTTAGCTTCTTTAATTGCTAAATGTTCTTTGTTAGTATCAATTACAACAAGTAAATCTGGGCGACCGCCAATTTTTCTAATACCAGCAAAAGATTTTACTAATTTATCTCTTTTACGACTAAAATCCAGAATTTCCTTCTTTGTATAGAGCTCTTCTGCTTCAGCGCTTTCAAGGATTTTTTCTATATTATTCAATTGCTTAATGGATTTAGAAATAGTAACCCAGTTAGTTAAAATTCCACCAAGCCATCTATGGTTAATATAATATTGATCACATTTTTGCGCATATTCAGCAATTAGGTCAGTAGCTTGCACTTTACTACTTACAAAAAGGATTTTACCATTATTTTTTACTGTTTCATAAATCTTTTTTAATGCTATTTGCATTAATGGAACAGTTTGTTGCAGATCAATTATATGAATGCTATCTCTTGCCCCGTAAATATAAGGTGCCATTTTTGGATTCCAACGCGAAGTTTTGTGGCCGAAATGTATGCCAGCATCTAATAAATCACTGACGCTCACTTTTGGTAAATTAGACATTTTATTTTTTCCTCTTTGATATTGTTAGTTTAAACCTCCATATCGTTAACCTGCCCAAGCGGACTAACAAATTTAATCGATATGTGTGAATTTGTTTTATATTATTAAATTACGCCAACAATACAAAACGCTATCAATCTATATTACTTTCTTAAAAATTTCAAGCTTTTCCTGAAGAGTGCGTTTCCAAGGATTTATTACTAGATCTTTGCGTTAAACATTGGGCTATAGAAAACAACTTGCATCGTACCAGAGATACTAACTTCAAAGAAGATATATGCAATATCACTTGCCACAAAGCTCAGCAAATATGTGCCGCTTTACGTAACCTTGCTATTTTCCTATTCAATAAAATTGATACTTCCATCTCGAAAGCTATCTATACTCTCTCTCTAAATAAAAAACGGATATTTGATATTTTAAAACAAAGAATTTAATGGCCCTGATAACAAAGCAGGGCGATTAAATTCTCTGAATAAAAAATGGAGAGGATGCTTGAAAAAATGT